>NZ_JBJJBV010000105.1:0-20143 GCF_045446735.1 Nocardiopsis protaetiae | reverse complement strand
CTGGAACTGGCCGCCCTCGCCCACCGCTGCCACCGCGCCCTGCCCCCCGACACGGCCGCCGAACTGCTGCTGGAGCACCGGGCCGGGATCGGCGCCCTGCTCGACGAGGCCCCGCCCGGGCTCGCCGCCGCCCTCGCCGCACTGGCCGACTCCGAGGGGCTCGCGGGGGAGGACCTCGACGCCCTCCTGGGCGCGGCCGCGGCGCCCGCCGCCCCGCCGCGCGCCGACGACTACGCCCTGGCGGCCGGTCCCGGAACACCGCGGCACGCCCGGACCCTGGCCCGCGGCCACGGCGCCAACGACTGGTGCCGCTACCCCGCCGGGTTCGTCGACGCCGCCGAGAACGCCGTCTCCTGGGCCGTCCACGCCCGCGGGGCGCAGCGCGCCATCGAGGTCCACGCGGTCATGGGCCCCCTGCGCGCGTCCGCCCATCCCGCCGCCGACGTCGTCCCCCGCCCCGGCGCCGCCCCCGTCCGCGTCCCGCTCGCCCCCGACGGCGACGCCTGGACCGGGACCGCCGACCTCGACCTGCCCGCCACCGCCGCGCCCGCCCCGCGGGTCGCGGTGCTGCTGCCCGGCTTCGACCCCGGCCCGAGCGGCCCCGGCGCCGCCGCCACCCGCGACCGCCTGCGCGCCCTGGCCGCCCGCCGCATCGACCTGGCCCGCGGCGCCCCCGCCGGCCCCGGCGAGCCGCCCCCGTTCGCCGCCGAGGTCCGCGCCGCCCGAGCCGACGAGGACTTCTGATGCCCGCGGAGCCCTCCGGAGACATCCCCATCGAGTACGCCGAGTTCTTCGGCGAGCCCTTCGACGAGTGGCTGGCCAAGGCCGGGACCCTCCTCGAACTCCACCGCCCCCGCGAGGCCCGCGACATCCTCGACCGGCTCCTGGCCCTGGCCGCCGACCTGGACCCCTCACCCGTGGTCGACCTGCTGCGCGGCACCCTGCTCTCCGACCTGGGCCGCGCCCGCATCGGCCTGGCCGACCTCACCGGCGCGGCCGCCGACCTGGACCGCGCCGTCGCCCTGCTGCGCCCCCTGGACCCGCACGTCACCGGCCCCACCGCCCGCCCGGCCTGGACCGGCGTCCTCGTCCACGCCCTCATCGAACGCGCCGAGAACGCCCGCCGCCTGGGCGACACCGACCTGGCGGCGGCCCTGCTGGACGAGGCCGGCGCCCGCGCCGACGACAGCGCCACCCCCGAGGTCCACCGCGCCGAGACCGCGGGCGGCCGCGCCCTGCTCCTGGTCACCCGCGGCGAGTGGGGCGCCGCCGAAGCGCTCTACCGCTCCGCCCTGGCGGCCACCGACCCCGCCCTGCACCCGGTGCCCTACCTGCTCGCCGGGCTGGCGGACCTGCTCGCCGAGACCGGCCGCCTGGACGAGGCCGAGGACCTGCTCGCCCAGGCCGCCGAACGTTTCCGCGCCCTGGGCGGCGAGCCCGCCTCCCTGGACGGCGGCCGCGCCCACCTGGCCCTGCTGCGCGGCGACCCGGCCGAGGCCGAACGCCTCTACCTGCGCGCCTCGGTCGCGTTCGAGCAGGCCGGGGACCCCGTCTCCCTGGCCGCCTGCGAGCAGGTGCGCGCCGCCCTGGCCCGGATGCGCGGCTCCACCGACACCGCCCAGGCCCTGGCGGCGGCCTCCCGCACCCGGTTCGAGGAACACGGCGTGCGCGCCGCCCTGGGCGAGGCCCTGCTGGAGGACGCCCGCCGCGCCCTCACCGTCGGCGACCTGCCCGCCGTGCACGAACACGCCGCCCGGGCCCGCGCCGTCTTCGCGGAACTGGGCGCCTTCGAACGCTGCGCCCAGGTCGACCTGCTCATGGCCCGCGGCACCGCCGCCCTGGTGGAGGCGGGCGCCTTCCCCGGCAACGAACACGAGGCGCTGCGGGCGGCCCTGGCCACGGCGGTGCCGGTGGCGCTGGCCCTGGCGGCGGCGCGCGCCGACTTCGCCACCGGACAGGCCCGCGCCCGCTGGGACGAACTCTCCCGGGCCGCCGCCGACCTGGCCTTCCGCCTGGCCTGGGCCACCGGGGACCAGGGGCTGCTGTTCGAACTCGTGGAGGTGGTCTGCGCGGGCGCGCCCCTGGCCGCGGCCGACGCCCCCGCGGCCGACGCCCCCGCCGACCCGGTCGCCGCCCTCTTCCCGCCCCCGGCCGCGCACGCCCCGGGCCTGCGGGTGGGGCCGGTGCCCCGGGTGGAGGTGTCACCGGGGCGCTTCGCTCTCCAGGAGCACATCGCCCTGGCCGAGGCCCACTACCGCCGCCCGGTGGTCTCCGCCGGGCACGTCGCCCCGGTCGCGGGGGCCGACCGCGCCTACCCGGAGCCGGTGCCGACGGTGCTGGTCCGCCTGGCCGACGCCGAAGGCCTGTACATGGCCTGGCGCTGGACCGCGGGCGCCCAGGGGTTCGGCACCGGCTACGCGCCGGGCGCCGACACCGACGCCGTGCTGGCCGAACTGTCCGCCGCCCTGCCGGGGCCCGCGGGGGTCGCGGCGGCGCTGACCGGCGGCGCCCTCGCCGACCCGGCCGCCGAACGCGCCCTGTCGGCCCGGCTGGCCGAGGTGCTCTGGCCCGCCGAGCTCACCGACCAGATCCACACCGTCGCCCAGGGCCTGGGCATGCGCCCCCTGGTGCGGATCCAGCCGTCCCCGCACACCGGCCGGGTCCCCTGGGAGCTGCTGGCGGTCGACCCCGACGGCACCCGCCTGCTCGACCTCGCCGACGTGGCCCTGGCCGCCCCGGCCGCCCTCACCGCCGGACCCCGGCCGGAACCCGCCCCCGACGGCCCGGCGGTGCTGGTCCTGGACCCGCGGGTGCCGGGCTTTCGCGCCGACTCCGAACTCGGGTCGGTGCTGGGCCGCCCGGGCACCGACCCCGACGTGCTCGCCCTCATCGACGCCCACCGCGCCGCCGACGACATGCTGCCCCGGGTGGACACTCCGCAGGAGGCGCTGCGCCGCACCGACCAGGACCGCCGCTGGCTGGGGGAGGCCCTGAACGCGGGGGCGCGCCGCCTGCTCTACGTCGGCCACGCCACCTCCGCCCCGGTCGAGGACGGCCAGAGCGAGGACACCCTGCTCCACCTGTGCTGCACCGCCGACACCGAGGGGTACGCGGCGCCGGTCCGGGGCCACCGGCCGCTCAGCGCCAAGGACCTGCTGCTGGGCGCCCCGGGCGGGCGGTCCGGGCCCTGGCCGTCCCCGGCGCGGGTGGCGCTCGTCGCCTGCGACAGCGGCGCGGACACCCGGTTCGCCGAACCCTTCGGCCCGGCCTCGGCGCTGCTGCGCAACGGCGCCGACCTGGTCACCGCGGCCCGCTGGGCGCTGCCGACCAACGCCGCCTTCCACCGGTTCGGCGGGGTCCCGGCCGCGGAGCGGCCGCTCACGGAGCTGGTCGCCGCCGTGGACGCCGCCCACGACGCCCCCGCCCCGGTGCGGGCGCTCGCCGACTGGCAGCGCACCCGCCTGGACCGCTGGCGCACCACCGGCGACCCGGCGGCCGCGCCCCTGCTGTGGGCCGCCCTGGCCACCGCCACCGCGGGCCCCCGCTGACTGCGCCCGCACCACCCGGCCGCCACGGCCGGTCCCGCCGCCCCCAGGGGCCACCGTCCCCAGGGGCCGGCGCTCCCGGCGGGTGCCTGCGTGCCGCCCGCGAAACCGGACCGCCGTGCCCGGCCTCCGCCGTCTCCGGGGGCCGTCCCCGGCGGGTGACCGCGTGCCGCGCCTAGTCTGGGGGCGTGTTCGACACATCCGACTTCGACCTGGCCCCCTACGCCGACGTCGCCGAGGACTCCGTACGGCGCACCCACAGCAGCTGGGACGCGGGCTGGCGGTCGATGATCGTGCAGCGCTTCACCCACGCCCGCGAGGTCGAGCATCTGCCGCTGCCCGGCACCACCGACCTGCACCTGGTCCTGTGCACGGCGGGCGACGCCCTCATGCGCACCCGCGGCGGGGACGGCACCACCCGGCGGCGCTGGACCCCGGGCCGCCTGGAGCTGCTGGCCCCCGCACGCCCGGTCGTCCGCGGCTACCGGTCGTCCGCCACCCTGGTCACCGTCCAGGTGCACGTCCCCCGGGCCACCGTCGACCGCACCGCCGCCCACCTCGGCGGCCCCGCACCCGACTTCGACGCGCTGGCGGCCGCCGTGGCGGCGGGCGACCCGGTCGTGGAGCACCTGCTGCGCTCCCTGCCCTCGGTGGAGGCGGCGGGCGACCTCTACGCGGAGTCGGCCGCCGCGTTCCTGGCCACCCACCTGCTCACCCGGGGCCGCGGGGAGCGGCTCCCCGGCCCCGAGCACGCGGCCGTGCGCCGGGGCGCCGCCGTCCTGCGCGAGCGCATGGCCGAGCAGGTCACCCTCGCCGAGGCCGCCGCCGAGGCGCACCTGAGCGTGTACCACTTCGTCCGCGTCTTCCGGGACGCCACGGGCGAGACACCGTACCGGTACCTCACCCGGCTGCGGATCGAGCGGGCGCGGGCGCTGCTGGCCACCACCGCCCTGCCGATCGCCCGGATCGCCGAACGCTGCGGGTTCGCGAGCCCGGGCGCCCTGTCGGCGGCGTTCCTGCGCGAGGTGGGGGTGCGGCCCTCCGCCTACCGCAAGATCCGGTCGACGGGACCGCAATCCGGCGCATGGCCCGGACCCGAGGCGCCCTCCTAGCGTGGACCCGTGTCCTACAGCTACCGCGTCACCGCGCATTCACCGGCGGCCCCCGCAGCCGTCTTCTCCGTACTCCTGCACACGTCCACCTGGCCCTCGTGGTCGCCGATCGACGCCGCCGAGGTCGAGGGCGACGCCCCCGGCGAGCGGCAGGGGGTCGGCGACGTCCGGGCGTTCCGCACCGGGAACGGCGTCGTCCGCGAACGCATCGTGGACCTGGCCTCCGACCGCCGGTTCGTCTACGAGGCCCTGGACGGCCCCTTCCGCTCCTACCGGGGCACCGTGGAGCTGCGTCCCGCGGCCGACGGTGGAACCGACCTCACCTGGTCGGGGGTCTTCGAGCCGAGGTCACGTCTCATGGGCCGCTTTCTGCGGTGGTACATCGCGCGCTTCATGCAGAAGACGGCCGACGGCCTGGCCGCCTACGCCGCGGAGCGGCCGGTCGCCTGAGCCCCGCCGACCGGACCCCGTCAGCGGCCGGGCGCATCACGGCCGGTGTCCCGTACCTGCGTGGTCGATGCCGCCTCGGCCGCCCGGGCCGTCCCCACGGGCGGCGCGGCGGACCCCGCCGCGCCGTTCGCACACGCGCGGGGCCCGCTGACCGCGCCCCGCCGTGCCGTCGTCCGGGCTCAGACGCCGTGGGTCGCCCGGTACGTCTCGGCATAGCGTTCGTGCACACGCGGGGCCGCAGCGACCCGGCTCCGTCCGCCGGTCGGGGCCGGTCTCAGGCGCCGTGGGCGGCGCGGCGGACGGGGCGGCCCTGATGCACGTGTGCGGTCGTCCCCGCCGTGCCGTCAGACGCCGTGGGCGGCGCGGCGCACCTCGGCGTAGCGTTCGCGGACGTGCGGGGCCGGGTCGGCCGGGACGGCGACCGCGGACCCGCCGGTGCTCCACCGCGGCGGGGCCGCGGTGCCCGCCAGGGCCCAGGCGGCCTGGCGGGCGGCGCCCAGGGCCACGTACTCGGCGGGTTCGGGCACCACCACCGGCGCCTCCAGCACGGTCGCCGCCACCCGGCGCACCGCCTCCGACTGCGCCGCCCCGCCGATCAGCAGCACCCGGCTCACCGGAACGCCCCGGTCGGTCAGCGCGGCCAGCCCGTCGGCCAGCCCGCAGAGCATCCCCTCCACCGCGGCCCGCGCCAGGTGCGGCGCCGTCATGGTGGCGCGGCGCATCCCGTGCAGCGAGCCCGCGGCCGTGGGCAGCGCCGGGGTCCGCTCCCCGTCCAGGTAGGGCAGCATCACCAGCCCGCCCGCGCCCGGTTCCGCCGCCAGCGCCAGCGCGTCCAGCCCCGCCGGGTCGGTGCCCAGCAGCTCCGCGGTGGCGGTCAGCACCCGGGCGGCGTTGAGCGTGCACACCAGCGGCAGGTACCGCCCGGTGGCGTCGGCGAACCCGCACACGATCCCCGACGCGTCGCGCACCGGCGTCTCGCTCACCGCGAACACCGTCCCGCTGGTCCCCAGCGACACCACCGCGTCACCCGGCCCCAGCCCCAGGCCCAGAGCGGCCCCCATGTTGTCCCCGGTGCCCGGGGCGACCACCGCCCCGCCCGGCGTGTACCCCACGGTCTCCGCGGGCGCGGCCACCCGCGGCACGGCCAGCTCCCGGCCGAACGCCCGCTTGAGCAGGTCCGCCCGGTACTCCCCGCCGCTCGGCGACCAGTACCCGGTCCCGGAGGCGTCGCCCCGGTCGGTGGTCGGGCCGCCCTCCCGGCCGGCCAGGTGCCAGGTCAGCCAGTCGTGCGGCAGCATCACCCCGGTCGCGCGCGCGGCGGCCTCCGGTTCGTGCTCGGCGAACCAGCGGAGCTTGGACACCGTCAGCGAGGCCCCGGGGATGTTGTCCACCGCCTCCGTCCAGGCGTCCGGCCCGTCCAGCTCGGCGATCAGGTCGTCGGCGGCCCCGGCCGAGCGGGTGTCGTTCCACAGCAGCGCCTCGCGCACCACCTCGCCGTCCTCGTCGACGGCCACCATGCCGTGCTGCTGCCCGGCCACGGCGATCGCCGCCACACCGTCGAGCACCCCGTCCGAGGCCTGCTCCAGCGCAGCCCACCAGGCGCGCGGGTGCACCTCGGTGCCGTCCGGGTGCGGGGCGCGCGCCTCGCGCACCACCGCACCGTCCTCGGCGTCGCAGACCACGATCTTGCAGGACTGGGTCGAACTGTCGATTCCGGCGACGAGGGGCATCGGGACTCCGCGGTGAGGGAATTAGTAGGGTTTCCCAACGAACTTAGCCCGCACCACCCGTTCTGTCACCAGGCCGGCGGGGCCCGTCCGACCCGCACAGGTCCCGAACACGACACGGGGGGCGCCCGCGGGCACCCCCCGTGTTCGCCGCGCCGCGGCGGGTCAGCCCAGCGGGGCCACCCCGCCGAACGTCCCGCGGTGGTACACCAGCGGCGGCCTCGGGTCCTCCAGCACCAGCGTGTGCGTCACCCGGCCGACCACCAGCCAGTGGTCGCCGATCAGCCGGGTGTCGAAGCGCTCGCACACCAGGTGCGCCACCGCCCCGTCCAGCAGCGGGACCTCCGACGGGCCGGGCCGCCACGACGTCGGCGCGGCGAACCGGTCCGCCCCCCGGCTCGCGAACCGGGCGGCCAGCTCCGACTGCTCCTCGCCCAGCAGTTGCACGCCGAACTGCCCGGCCAGCCGCAGCGTCGGCCAGGTGGTGGAGGAATCGGCGATGTAGAACGACACCAGCGGAGGTTCCAGACTCACACTGGTGAACGAGGTGGCGGTCAGCCCCACGGGCCGTCCGTCCACGTTGGCGGTGATGATGACGACCCCGGCCGGGTGGTTGCGCAGCGTCGCGCGGAAGCGGTCGGCCTCGGTCGAGGACTGGAGAACGGTCTCGGTGACACTCAACGGACTCTCCCGGGGTGGTGGTGGGGATGGCGGGGGTCGGGCTCAGGGGGCGGTGGTCCGCGCGGTCGCGCGCAGCGCCGGGGCCGCGGCCCGCGCCCAGGGGGCGAGGACCTCGTCCAGCAGCGGGGCGGGGCCGTCGGGGCCCTCGGAGGGGATCGTGTCCTGGAGCAGCGCCAGCCCGGCGGCGGGCACCGTCGCGCCGAGTTCCAGCAGCAGCGGCCGCAGGTGCACGTCCACCGCCAGGGTGTGCGCGGGCGAGGCCATCACCAGAACCGGGATCGCGGTGACCCCGGCCAGGCCGCCCGAGGGCAGCAGGTCCAGGAACACCTTGAGCAGCCCGGTGTAGGTGGCCTTGTAGGTGGGGCTGGCCACGACCAGCAGGTCGGTGGCGCGCACCCGCTCCAGGGCCGCGGCCACGTCCAGCGGCGGGCCGGGGGTGAGCAGCAGCGGCTGCAGGTCGGCGAGTTCGAGCAGGTCGGCCTGCTCGGGGAGGTCGGCGGCCCGGGAGGCGTGGCGGGCCACGGCCAGGCCGGCTGTGGCGGTGCGCGAGTGCGGTCGGGGATTGCCGACGAGGACGGTGGTGGTCATGGCGGGCCTTCGGTTCGGTGGTGATCTAACAGTTCGTTGGCGAACGAACGGTTCGGTGATGGACGAACTGTTCGTCGGCGCGCGAACTGTCTGGTGGTGATCGGACGAATTGGACGATGTGATGGCGGACGAACTGTTCGTCGGTGGTCGAACTGTTCGGTGGCGGGCGAACTGTTCGCCGGTGAGCGAACAGTGTCGTCGGGACGGGGACGGTCAGGAGGAGGCTGTCGGTGCCGCCGAAGCCGCCGGGGCCTCTGGGACTCCCGGAGCCGTTGAAGCGACCGGGGCCGCCGGGGCCGCCGGGGCGAACGGCACGTTCGCGGCGGCCTCGCGCGGGTCGCCGTCGGGGTGGTGCCACAGCCCGCGTTCGCGCAGCAGGGGCAGCACCCCCTCGCCGAACCAGTAGGCCTCCTCCAGGTGCGGGTAGCCGGACAGGACGAACTCGGTCGCCCCCGCCCGGTGGTACTCCTCGATCAGGTCGGCGACCTGCTCGTGGCTGCCCACCAGGGCGGTACCGGCCCCACCCCGGGCCAGTCCCACCCCCGCCCACAGGCCGGGGTACACCTCCAGGTCGGCCGCGCTGCCGCCGTGCAGGGCCAGCATCCGCTTCTGCCCCTCGGACTCGCTCTGCGCCAGCCCGCGCTGCACCTGCTCCACGGTCCCCCGCGGGATCCCGTCCAGCAGCCGCTGGGCCTGCGCCCACGCCTCCTCGGCGGTGTCGCGGCTGATGACGTGCAGCCGCACCCCGAAGTCCAGGACCCGGCCGTGCGCGGCGGCCGCCTCCCGCACCCGGCCGATCTTCTCCGCGACGGCGGCGGGCGGCTCGCCCCAGGTCAGGTACACCTGGACCCGGCGGGCGGCCACCTCCAGGGCGGCGGGCGAGGACCCGCCGAAGTACACCGGCGGCAGCGGCTCGGGCACCCGCGCCAACTGCGCCCCCTCCACCGTGATGTGCTCTCCGGCGAAGTCGACGGTCTCGCCCCGCCACAGCCGCTCCACCACCTGGAGGAACTCGTCGGTGCGCGCGTAGCGGGCGTCCTTGTCCAGGAAGTCGCCGTGCTGGCGCTGCTCCGCGGACTCCCCGCCGGTGACGACGTTGAGCAGCAGCCGCCCGCCGCTCAGCCGCTGGTAGGTGCTCGCCATCTGCGCCGCCAGCGTCGGCGAGAGCAGCCCGGGCCGGAACGCCACCAGGAACTTCAACCGCCTCGTGTCCCCGACCAGCAGCGCCGTGGTCAGCCAGGCGTCCTCGCACCAGGCCCCGGTGGGGGTGAGCACCCCCTCGAAGCCGAGGCGTTCGGCGGCCCGGGCGACCTGGCCGAGGTATTCGACGGACGGCTCGCGCGTGCGCCAGGCCGACGCGGTGACGTCGGCGCCGTGCCCGCCGCCGACGATGCCGCGGCTGTCGCCCTGGGTCGGCAGGAACCAGTGGAAGGTCAGGGACATGAGGGGTCTCATCCTCCGTAGCGGGTCAGATCTGCCCGTGCCGCGGGGGGCGGCGCCGGTTGAGGGAGTATTCGCCCAGGTGCTGGATCTTCCAGCGCACCGGGTCGTGAACGGTGTGGGTGCGGGTGTCGCGCCAGAACCGGTGCAGGTTCTCGCCCTCGGCGGTGGCGCGGGTCCCGGCCACCTCGAACAGCGCCGAGGACACCTCCACCGCGGTCCGGCCGCCGGCGACCTTGGCGGCGGCCACCGCCAGCGAGGCCTCGGCGGTGGCCTCCTCGGCCCTGGCGAGGTCCCGGGCCGCGAGGCCTCCCGGAGTCCCCGCCGCCCCCCGGGCCCCGCCGGTGTCCTCGGACCCGTCGGTGCCCCGGGCCCTGTCCGCCTCCTGGGCCGGCACCGCGTCCTGGGCCAGCACCGCGTCCGCGGTGTCCACCCGGGCCGCCGCGGTGGCCAGCAGCGCCTCGGCGGCGCGCACCTGCACCTCCAGCTCACCGAACCTGTGGACGAGCAGGGGGTCGTCGGCGGCGGTGTCCGCGCCGCTCTCGAACCAGGGACGGCTCTTGGTGCGCACGAACTCCGCGGCCGCGTCCAGGGCCCCGCGCGCCGCGCCGACATCGATGGCGGTGTGCAGCAGCTGGGCGAACGCGCCGAACGTGGTGGGGGTCTCGAACGTGCGGTACTGGTCCAGCACCAGCGCGCCGGGCACCCGCACCCCGGACAGGTGCACGGTGCCGCTGGCGGTGGTGCGCTGGCCCATCCCGTTCCAGTCGTCCTCCACCCGCACCCCGGGGTCGGCGGCGGGCACGAGGGCGATGTGCGGGCGCGGGCCGTCGTGGGTGGCGGCGGGGGCGACGACCGCGATCCAGTCGGCGAACAGCGAGCCGGTGGCGTAGTACTTGGTGCCCTCCAGACACCACTCCTCGCCCTCGCGTTCCAGCCGGGTGGCGTGGGTGTGCGCGGTCCTGCCGGAGCGTTCGGCCTGGGCGTTGCCGACCAGCGCCCCGGCCAGGACGTCGCCGAACACCCGCTCGCGGGCGACGGGGCCGCCGCGCAGGCGCAGGGCGTTGAGGAACGCGAAGTGCGGCTGGGGGATCTGGGCCAGGCTGAGGTCGACGGTGCCGATCAGGCGCAGCACCTCGGCGACGGTGGCGGCGCGCACGTCGGCGCCGCCCAGGGCACGGGGCACGGTGATCGCCAGCAGCCCGGCGCGGGCCAGCGCGCGCACCTGCGCGCGGGGGAGCTCGCGGTCCCGGTCACGGGCGGCGGCGCCCTCGGCCAGGCGGGGGAGCAGTTCGCGCACGGCGTGCAGGGCCTCGGCGTCGGTGGCCAGGACCCGGGTGGGGGCCTCGTCGTCGGCGGGGCCTCGGGCGGGGCCGGTGATCGTCTCGGACACGGGGAACCTCCTGCTGTGGTGCACGCCGACCTGTAAATACCTACCGGAATTGTGTGGAATTACAGCACAGGTCGGCGTGCCAAGGACGGTGGTGCCCGACCTTCGGCGTTGCGTTCGGTCAGGTGTACCAGGTGGGCTCGGGGACCTCGCCCAACACCGCGTACGTCCCCACCTCGCGGCGCTTGTACGCCACCGGATCGTGCAGAGTGTGCGTCCGCAGGTTACGCCAGTACAGGTCCAGGCCCACCGAGGCGGCGGTCGCCCGCGCCCCGGTCACCTCGAACACCTTGGTGGCGATCTCCAGCCCGGTGTCGGCGATCCTCTGCTTGGCGGCCGCGACGAGCACCGCGATCTCACCGCGCCGCCGCGGGGTGAGCGCCTCGCGCTCGGCGTGCAGGACCTCCGAGATCTCCCTGCCGGCCCGGTCCACCAGGGCCTCGGCCGCCCACAGCTTGGCCTGGAGGTCGCCGTAGGTCTCCAGCACGTACCACTCCTGGACGGCCGTGTCCTTGTCGTCGCCGCCGTAGGGCCAGGCGCGGGTCCGCTCCCGGGTGTAGGAGAGGGCCCGCTCCAGCGCCCCGCGCGCGATGCCCAGGTAGAAGTTGGCGAACACCAGCTGGATCGCGGGCACGTTGAGCGTGTTGTAGGTGAGCGGGCGGAACTCCTTGTCCACGTACCCGGCCGCCTGCGACCACGCCACCCGCACGCCGTCCACGGTCACGCCGCCGGACTCGGTGAGCCGCTGGCCGATGTTGTCCCAGTCGTCGGCGTAGACGATGCCCTCCTGGTCGGAGGGGACGATCGCGAACACGTGCTCGTCGGTGCCCTCCAGCACCCCCTCCAGGACGGTCAGGTCCGAGACCCGGCTCCCGGTGGAGAACGCCTTGCGGCCGTTGAACACCAGGGTGTCGCCCTCGTCGGTGATCACCAGGTCCTCGTCGCGCGGGTTGACCGCCCCGCCGAAGAACAGCCGGTTCGCCGTGTACAGCTCCTCCACCGCGGTGATCTGCTCGGGTGTGGCGACCAGCCGCGCCGCCCACGCCCACAGGTAGTGGTAGCCCAGCAGCTGGCCGATCGAGCCGTCCCCGGCGGCCACCTCCCGGATCACCTTGTAGGCGGTCTCCCAGGCCTGCCCGGCGCCGCCGTGCTCGACCGGGCCGAGCAGGGTGACCAGCCCGGAGTCCTTCAGCAGGGCGACCTCGGCGTAGGGGGTCCGGCCCGCCCGGTCGCGCTCCACGGCGTCGGCCGCCAGGATCCCGCCCACCCGGGCGGCCCGGGCGATCCACTCCTCCGCGGAGGCGCTCCGGCCCCCAGTCGTGCGTGCGGGCCCCGGTGGCGGTGTCCTCGATGTCGGTGCTCATCGTCGTCCCTTTCGTGCCTTGTCTCATCCGATCGCGCCCCGCCCCGCCGGGGCATTCGATGGACGGCCCGCGGCGGCCGCCGTCTGTGCGCCTTCGGGCCTCCGCTTCGCTTCGGCCCGCCGCTCCGGCGCCCCCGTAGGCGGGAACCTTCGGCTCCTCCGGAACCTCCAGAACCCCGCCGGGCGCCTGCGCGTCAGGCCCTGACGGCCTTGGCCGCCTCCTCGGCGGGGGCGCCGTTGCCCAGGCGCTCGTCGACCTCGCGCTCCAGCTCCCGCACGATGGGCAGGACGCGGGCGCCGAACGCGGCGACCTCCTCCTGGTAGTGCAGGAAGCCGAGCAGCAGCAGGTTCGCGCCGCGCGCCTTGTACTCGACGACGCGCCGGGCGATCTGCTCGGGCTCGCCGATCAGGCGGGTCCGGAACCCGTCGTTGTACTGGACCAGGTCCTCGAACCGGGAGTCGGCCCACATGCCCTTGCCGTCGGAGGTGGACCGGCCCGCCTGCTGCACGGCCCGCCGGAAGCCCTCCACCGCCTCGGTGTCGGCCTTGGCGATGATCTCGCGCAGCGTGTCGTGCGCCTCGGCCTCGGTGTCGCGGGCGATGAGGAAGCCGTTGAGGCCGAACCGCACGGTGCGCCCGTGCTGTGCGGCCTCGGCGCGCACGTCGTCGACCTGCTCGGTGAAGCCCTCGAAGTCCTTGCCGTTGGAGAAGTACCAGTCCGACACCCGCCCCGCCTGGCGGCGGGCCGCGCTGGAGTTGCCGCCCTGGAAGATCTCCGGGTGGGGGCGCCCGGGCACGGCCACCGGCTTGGGCTGGATGTCGAAGTCGTGGATCCGGTAGAAGTCGCCGGAGAACTCGGCCGCGTCGCTGGTCCACAGCTCCCGCAGCACCCGGATGAACTCCTCCGAGCGCCGGTAGCGCTCGTCGTGCTCCAGCCAGGGCTCGCCCAGCCCGGTGAACTCGGCCTTGAACCAGCCGCTCACCACGTTGACGGCGGCCCGGCCGCCCGACAGCTGGTCGGCGGAGGCGATGAACTTGGCCAGCACTCCGGGGTGCCACAGCCCCGGGTGCACGGCGGCGATCACCTTGAGCCGCTCGGTGGCCAGCAGCAGCGCCAGGCTGAACCCGGTGGACTCGTGCTGGTAGGCGGCGCCGTACCCGGCGGTGTAGCGGACCTGGCTGAGGGCGTAGTCGAAGCCGTTGTTCTCGGCGATCCGGGCCAGGTCGCGGTTGTACTCGTATCCCCAGTCGGTGCGCTGCTCGATGGTGCTGGTGACCAGGCCGCCGCTGACGTTGGGAACCCAGTAGGCGAAGCGCAGGGGCTCAGGGGCGTCGGACATCGGTGCCGCCTCTCGAACGGGTGCGGTCGTGTCGGTGCCGCGGAGGTGAGGAGACGTCCCGGGCCGGGGTGACGGGCCACTCCGCGCATGGCGGCCCTCCCGGCCCGGGACGTGGGGACCGGCCTCGCGGCCCCTGTCGTCCAGCGGGGTGGCCCGGACGAAAGGGGCGCGGGTGCGGCGGGTCCTGGGCCGACGGCTCCGCGATTCCGTCGGCCTCGTCTCCAGACTGGAGCCCCTAACCCCATTTTGTCAACCAACAAAGTAGGGAATCTTTGATGGAACGCCTCCGGGCGGCGACACGCGGTGACGAACCGCCGGTCAGGGGATCGCGACCCGCTCCGCTCCGGCGGTCCTGGTGCGGATGTGGCACAAGTGGCGCGGGGGTCTACCGACTAAACCTGTAGGGAATATGGTTTACTGCGATGCATGGCAGTCAGCACTCCTGTACACGCGCCGCGGACCTGGCGGAGAACGCTCACCTTCGACGAACGCTGTCGGTGAGCGGCCGGCGCAGCGCGCCGTCCGCACCCCATCCCTGTCCCGGACCACCGCCGCAGCAGTGAGAAGAAGACGAAGCCCATGACCGTCGACGCCACCGTCCCCACCGCCCCGACTCCGCTCACCCTGGACCGCCTGGCCGCGCTGACCGCCGAGGTGGCCGAAGAGGTCCGCCAGGGCCTGCACGAGATCCACTTCGACGCCGAGAACCGCTGGTCGGTGCGCCTGCACGCGGACGACCACACCGACGTCTGGCTCATCTCCTGGACCCCCGACCAGTCCACCCGGCTGCACGACCACGCCGGCTCCCTGGGGGCCCTGACCGTCGTCACCGGCGAGCTGGTCGAGCACTACTGGGCCGGGGAGCTGCGCGAGCACACCCTCGCCGACGGCGAGGGCGGCCGCTTCCCCCTCGGCCACGTCCACGACGTCGTCAACGCCTCCGACGCGCCCGCCGTCAGCGTGCACGCCTACTCCCCGCCGCTGACCGCCATGCACTACTACGAGGTCGGCGGCGACGGCGCGCTGCGCCGCACCGGCAGCATCCTCACCACCGACCCCGAACCCGACGTGCCCACCCTGGGCGGCGTCCCGGCCCGCGAGGAGACCCGGTGAGCGCGATCGACCGACTCCTCAACAGCAGGCGCGCCCACCTGGAGCGCCTCTCGCCCGCCGAGGCCCTGGCCGCCCAGCGCGAGGGCGCGCTGCTGGTGGACACCCGGCCCGTGGTCAACCGCGCGGCCGAGGGGGAGATCCCCGGCGCCCTGGTCATCGACCGCAACGTCCTGGAGTGGCGGCTCGACCCGACCAGCCCGGACCGGGTGCCCGAGGCCGACTCCGCCGAGCGGCACATCGTGCTGTTCTGCAACGAGGGCTACGCCTCCAGCCTGGCCGCCGTCCAGCTCCAGGAGCTGGGTCTGAGCCGGGCCACCGACCTGATCGGCGGCTTCCGGGCCTGGCGCTCCCAGGGGCTGCCGGTCCTCGAACCCCGGGGCTGACCGGACCCGGCACGAGACGGCCGAACCCGGGCAGGTCGAGTGCCCGCTCGGGTCTGGCGCTCCGCACGCCCTTTAACTACACTAAATCAGTAGGTTTTATATAGAACCCCCGCGGCACCCCCGCCGCGGTTCCCCCATCCCCCTTCCCCCGGGGAGCCCCCGACACCGGCTCCCGGAGAAACAGAGAAGAACCATGAGTGAGACACCCCCCACCAGCCCCGAGCGCCCGCGGTGGCGCCTCGGTGAGGACTGGGCCGCCACCATCACCGGACTCGTCCTGCTCGGCCTCGCCCTGGTCGGCGCCATCCCGGCGGGGCTGATCCCGTGAGCGAGAAGACCCCCGACCCCCAGAGCGGGAACACCGAGAACACCGAGCCGGAGACCTCCCCCCAGGCCTCCGAGGCCGCAGAGGCCGAGACCGTCGGGACCGGGGCCGCCGGGGCCGAGACGGCCGCGAAGGGCGACACCGCCGAGGGCGCGCAGGAGTCGGCCGCCAAGAGCGAGGCCGCCACCGCCACCAAGGACGCCGACGCCGAGAACACCGACGCCGACGCGGACGCGGCCCCCGCCGCCGAGGACGGCACCGGCGGCCAGGACACCCCGGCCGTCCGCGACGGCGCCTTCTGGGCCTGGGCGGCCCTGGGCCTGCTCGTCGTCCTGGCGCTGGCCGCCACCACCCGCTTCCTCACCTCCTGGGTCCCCGAGGTCGCCGAGGGCACGCCCCTGGCCGGGTTCGCCGACGCCGTCGAGTACCCGGTCTACGCCATCCTGCTGGGCCTGCTCGGCAACCTCGTGCTCAACCTGGTCGGCGTGCGCGACCGCCTGGCCACGGCGTTCCGCACCGAGTTCTTCATCAAGACCGGTCTGGTCCTGCTCGGCTCCACCGTCCTGTTCGACGTCATCATCCGGGCCGCGGGCCCCGCGATCCTCCAGGCGCTGCTCCTGGTCACCGCGGTGTTCCTGTTCACCTGGTGGCTGGGCGGCCGGTTCGGCCTGGACGACCGGCTGCGCGCGCTGCTGGCCTCCTCGGTGTCCATCTGCGGTGTCAGCGCCGCGATCGCCGCCGCCGGCGCCGTGCAGGCCCGCCGCGAGCAGCTCGCCTACACCGCGAGCCTGGTCATCCTGTTCGCCGTCCCGTCGATCTTCCTGCTGCCCTGGCTGGTCGGCGTGATCGGCCTCAACGACGCCCAGGCGGGCGCCTGGATCGGCGGCAACATCGACACCACCGCGGCGGTCGCCGCGGCCGGTGCGATCGTCGGCGAGGACGCCCTCCAGATCGCGTCCATTGTCAAGTCCACCCAGAACGTCCTGATGGGCGTGGTCGCGGTGCTGCTCACCGCCTACTTCGCCTTCAAGGTCGCCCCCGCCGGGGAGGGCGCCGCCGCCCGCCCGGGCCTGGGCACCCTGTGGGAGCGGTTCCCCAAGTTCGTGCTGGGCTTCCTGCTCGCCTCGGTCATCGCCACGGCCTGGGCCAACGCCGGGGGCGACGCCGCCAAGGAGGGCCTGGACACCGCCAAGGCGCTGCGCGACTGGTTCCTGATCGCGGCGTTCACCAGCATCGGCCTGGAGTTCAAGCTGAGCTCGCTGCGCGAGGCGGGCTGGCGGCCGATCGGCGTCTTCGCCCTGGCCACGGTGTTCAACCTGGTGGTCGGCCTGGTGCTGGCGTTCTTCCTGTTCCGCGGCTTCACCTTCTGAGCCTTCCGGTCCCGGGACACGAACGCGCGAGGGGGCGGGCACCGGCCCGCCCCCTCGCCGTGTGCCGGGGTCAGGCCGCCGCGGCGGCGCGCAGCCCGGACAGCGCCCGCTCCAGCGCGCCCAGCTCGCCGAGCATCGCGTCGGCCGCGGAGTCCAGGTTCGGGCCGGGCCGGAACACCCCGTGCCCGTCCAGGTCGTCGCGCAGCCCGACCGTGACGACCGGGGCGGCCGGGACCAGGCCCAGCGCCGCCGCCACCGGCTGGAACGCCTCCACCGCGCGCATCCCCCGCGAGGACATCCCGTAGCCGACGAACCCCACGGGCTTGCGCCGCCACTCGTGGAAGAGGAAGTCGACCGCGTTCTTGAGCGGGGCGGTGAACGAGTGGTTGTACTCGGGCATCACGAACACGAAGGCGTCGGCGGAGTCGACCACCGCGCTCCAGGCCTTGGTGTGCGGGTGGACGGGGGCGTCCTGGGAGGGGGAGCCGGGCTCGTCCAGAAAGGGCAGCGCCAGCTCGGCCAGGTCCACGGTGAACGGGGTGAACACGCCGTCGCGCAGGGCGCGTTCGCTCACCCAGGAGGCGATCGAGGGGCCGGGGCTGGCGGGGCGGGTGCTGGCGGAGAGGACCATCAGGCGGGGCATGGGGGCTCCTAGTCGGTGACGTATCACCAAGAACCCTGCGTTCCGGTGACGTGTCACCAACATAGACGAGTCATTGGTGACATGTCAACGCTAGGCTGGGGGCATGGAACCTCCACGCTGGCTCACCGCCCCCGAGGCCCGCGCCTGGCGCGGCTACCGGCGCATGCGCGCCCTGCTCGACCTGCGGATCACCCGCGACTTCGCCGAGGACGGACTCTCGGACGCCGACTACGACGTGCTGTCCAACCTGGGCGAGACCCCCGGGAACCGGCTGCGCACCCGCGAGACGGCCGCGCGCATGCTCTGGTCCACCTCCCGGCTGTCCCACCACGTCTCGCGCATGGAGAAGCGCGGCCTGGTCCGGCGCCTGGAGGCCGAGGACGACGCCCGGGGCAGCGAGATCGCGCTCACCGACCACGGGCGGGAGGTGCTGGAGGCGGCCGCGCCCGCGCACGTGGCGTCGGTGCGGGGGAACTTCATCGACCTGCTCACGCCGGAGGAGGTCCGGGTGCTGGGCGACATCGCCGAGAAGGTGGTGGAGCGCCTGGCACAGGACACGCCCACGCGCAGCCCCGAACGCCGGCCGCGCGAGCGCTCCTGACCCCCGGGCGGGCCGCGCCACGGGACGCCCGCCGCGTCGGTCGCCGGGGCCACGGGGGCCTTCCGGCCGCTGCGGGGCTCTCGCCGGCCGCGTCGGCCGCCGGGACCGCCGTGGGCCTTGCGCCCGGCACGTCGGAGGTGGCGGAGGCCGCCGCGGGGCTCGCCCGCCACGCCGGTGGCAGGGGCCGCCGCGGGCCGCCCGGGCGGGCGGCGCTCACGTGTCCGCCCGCCGCGTGGGCGGTCAGGATTCGGGGGAGTGCGTGCGCGGGCCCTGGTAGATGTACCCGACCTTGCGCACGGTCGCGATGAGGTCCCCGGCCGGGCCGAGCTTGCGGCGCAGCCGGTGGATGTGGACGTCGATGGTGCGCGAGTGCATCCCCTCGGCGGCGCCCCACACCCGCTGCATCAGCTCGGTGCGGGTGATCGCGCGGCCGGGGGAGTCGGTCAGGCACTCCAGCAGCTCGTACTCCTGGTAGGTCAGCTCCGCCTCGCGCCCGTCCGACCACACCCGGCGGGCGTCGCGGTCCAGGAGCAGGCCGCCGGCGGGCGGCAGGGGGCGGCCACGGGTGTCGGGTTCGTCGACGATGACCCCGTACACCAGCATGTACTTGCCGCTCTCGGGCAGGGGCAGCACGCCCAGGAGCGAGTGTTCGCCCGACCCGGCGCGGGTCTCGGCGTCGGTGGCGGGGCCCGTGGCGCCGGGGGTCGCCCGGGGGTCGGGGACGGCGGTCAGGGCCGGGCGGGTGGGCCGGGCCTCGGTCAGGGATGTGGCGGTGTGTGCGGTGAGCATGACTCCATGATGCGGCCTATTCTCGATATTATCTACCGTATTAGTCGGTAATCTTGGCCTCGTGTGGCCGACGCCACGTGACGCGGGGGTTAAAAGGGAGTTTTCCTACCAAGAAGGTTGGATAGTCTTCGGTCAGGTCATCGGATGTCCCACAGGGCTCTCCGGTCCCACCCGAGCGCCGGTCGTCGACCGGTGCGGCGGAGCCCCCCGCGATCCTCCACCCTTTCGATCACGAAGGAGCGCACATGCGCACGACCTCAGCCGTCATCGGTGCCGCCGCCGCTGTCACCCTGGCGCTCACCGCCTGCGGCGCCCCCAGCGAGCAGGCCGCGGAGAACAACGGGGGAGAGGGCGCGGCGGAGGTGCTGCGCGTGGGCGTCAGCCCCGTCCCGCACGGCGACATCCTCGCCTTCATCGACGAGAACCTCGCCGAGGAGGCCGGGCTGAACCTGGAGATCGTGGAGATCTCCGACTACAACACCCCCAACACTCTACTGGTCGAGGGTGAGCTGGACGCCAACTACTTCCAGCACCGCACCTACCTCAACGAGTGGGCGGCCAACGGCCCCGACGCCGATTTCTCCTACATCACCGACGTGCACATCGAGCGCCTCGGCCTGTACTCCGAGAGCGTCGAGAGCATCGCCGACCTGCCCGAGGGCGCCGAGATCGCCGTCCCCAACGACCCGGCCAACCTCAACCGCGCCCTGGGCATCCTCCAGGCCGAGGGCCTCATCGAGGTGGACCCGGAGGCCGGTGAGCTGGCCACCGAGAAGGACATCACCGACAACCCCAAGGACATCACCGTCACGCCGCTGGAGGCCGCGCAGCTGCCGCGCGCCATCGCCGACGTGGACGCCGCGGTCGTCAACGGCAACTACGCCATCGAGGCGAACCTGCCCGAGGAGAGCAACGTCCTGGCCTGGGAGCCCGAGGGCGACGACTACGTCGAGGCCTACGCCAACGGCCTGGTGGCCCTGGAGGAGAACGTCGAGGACGAGCGCGTCCAGCTGCTCGCCGAGCTGCTGCACGACGAGCGCGTCCTGGAGTTCGTGAAGGAGTCCTGGAAGGGCGTCGTCCTGGCCGTGGACGCCGACGGCAACGTCATCGAGACCGCCGAGTAGCACTCCGCGGGACTTGCGCGGAGCCCACGGGCTCCCTTTCCAGAAGGGCTCCGCGCCGCCCCCGGCTCGTCTCTCCGGCGGGCGGCGCGGAACCCCGCACACCGTCGAGGGGCGGTGGGGCCGTGTGCCCCGCCGCCCCTCGCGGCGTTCCCGGACCCG
>NZ_JBJJBV010000104.1:0-20402 GCF_045446735.1 Nocardiopsis protaetiae | reverse complement strand
CGAGCCGCGCGCCCGGGCGCACCCCGGGCGCGCGAACGTGCCGGGAGGAGCGCCCGGGCCGTCACCCGCTCCCGGCCGCTGCCGGGTACGAGCCTGCCAAGGCCGGCCCATCGCGCCGGGCGACTTCCCGCTGTGCGCCCGCGTTCGGCTCGCCTGGGCCGGACGCGGCCCCGCCGTGGCCGTCCGGTGGCGTGTGCGGCCCCGGTCCCGGGGGCGGGTGCCCGGCGGGGGCCGACTCCGCCGTGCCCGGGCCGGGCATGCGAACGGGGCCCGGCGTGTGCCGGGCCCCGTCGTGGGACTTCGTGGGGGTGCGGGTCAGCGGATGCGCTGGCCGCGCGGGGCGCCGCGCCGCACCGGCTGGCCGTCGCCCAGGTCCGGGCGGGCACCCGGCTGGTGCAGGGCGCGCCCGGCCAGGCGGTGCGCCCGGGCCAGGGCCTCCTTGGGGTGGCGGCCCGCCAGCCACGCGGGCAGGAAGCCCGCGATGAACGCGTCGCCCGCGCCCACCGAACCCGGCGAGGGCTCGACCTGGTCGGCCGGGGCCCGCACCACGTCGTCGCGGGTCTTGGACGCCCACAGGCCGCCGTCCTCGCCCAGCTTCAGCACCACGTTCGGGAACCAGGCGGTGAGCACCTTGGCCGCCGCCTCCGGGTCGTCCCGGCCGGTCAGCACCTTGGCCTGCGCCGCGTTCGCGAACAGCAGGCGCGAGCCCTGCGTCCAGTCCAGGAAGTTCTCCGCGCCGGCCCGCTCCAGCGGGGCGTGCGAGCCGCCGTCCACCGAGATGGACATGCCGCTCTCGCGCGCCATCCGCAGCGCCACCCGCGCCGCCCGGCGCGAGTCGGCGTTGATCAGCGTGTAGCCCGACACGTGCAGGTGCCCGTCCGGGCCGAACACGTCGCGCGGCAGGTCCTCGGGCTGCAGGCGGGCGTTGGCGCCCGGGTCGCTCAGCATCGTCCGGTCGCCCCGGTGGGTGATCATCACCACGCAGGTGCCGGTCGCGACCTCGGGGTCCATCACCATCCGCGAGTCGAGCCCGTACCCCATCAGCTCCATCTCGCGGGTGCGCCCGGTGATGTCGGAGCCGCGGCGGCCCACGAACGTCGTCTCGGTCCCCTCCACGGCCAGCCAGGAGGCGATGTTGGCACCCGAGCCGCCGCCGTACATCACCACTGACGCCGGGGTATCGCTACCGCGGGCCAACGGGTGGAACGCGCGCGCCACGGCATCGGTCATCAGATCACCGATCACGACCACTCGTGTCATATCGCCAGCCACCACCGAGTCATGAGAATTCGTGCCCGCACGACGTTAACAGGTGAATCGTCAGCGGCGTGTAACGAAGTGACGGCACCCCGGACACACGCTGCTCCAGGGACCCCGTCCCGCGGCCGAGCCCCCACGGGCCAGGGTATCCGGCCGCGGGGCGCCCGCTCCCGGATCGGGACCTCGGACCCCCCGGGAACAGGCCGGATCGCGGGTGTTTTCGCGCCGACCGCATCGACTTTCCCCGGAATCGACCGATTGTCGTCTAGTCTCGCAGTCGTGCAGTCCTACCCGAACCACTGGGAAGCCGACGTCGTTCTCACCGACGGAGGCACCGCCCACCTGCGCCCCATCACCCCCGGCGACGCCGACCTGCTGCGCGAGTTCCACGGCAGACTCTCCCCGGAGACGATCTACTACCGGTTCTTCGCGCCCTACCCCCGCCTCTCCGACCGCGACGTCAGACGCTTCACCACGGTCGACTACGAGGACCGGGTGGCCCTGGTCGCCACCATCTCCGACGCCCTGGTCGCGGTGGTGCGCTACGACAAGGTCGCCCCGGAGGAGGCCGAGGTCGCCTTCGTCGTGGAGGACGCCCACCAGGGGCGCGGTCTGGCCTCCGTCCTGCTGGAGCACATCGGCGCGGCCGCCCGCGAACGCGGCATCCGCCGGTTCATCGCCGACGTGCTCCCGGAGAACCGGCGGATGATCAACGTCTTCCGCGAGGCCGGGTACACCGCCCAGCAGACCTTCGACGAGGGGGTCATCCGGCTCACCCTGGACATCCAGCCCACCGACGACTCCACCGAGGTCATGCGGGCCCGCGAGCAGCGCGCCGAGTCGCGTTCCATCGCCCGGCTGCTGTTCCCGGAGTCCGTCGCGGTCATCGGCGCCAGCCGCACCGCCCACACCATCGGCCAGACCGCCCTGCGCAACCTCCTCGACAGCGAGTTCCAGGGCCCCGTCTACCCGGTCCACCCCGAGGCCAAGGCCGTCGTGGGCGTGCGCGCCTACCCCTCCGTGCTGGACATCCCCGACCCGGTGGACTTGGCCGTCGTCGCCGTGCGCGCCGAGGCCGTCGCCGACGTGGTGGAGCAGTGCGCCGAGAAGGGCGTGCACGGCCTGATCGTGGTCAGCTCCGGGTTCGGCGAGATCGGACCCGAGGGGCGCGTCCGCCAGGACGATCTGGTGCGCACCGCCCGCGCCGCCGGGATGCGCGTGGTCGGGCCCAACTGCCTGGGCATCGCCAACACCGACCCTGCGGTGTCCCTCAACGCCACCCTGTCGCCCGACCTGCCGCGGAGCGGGCCCATCGGGTTCTTCTCCCAGTCCGGTGCGCTGGGCCGGGCCATCCTCCAGCGCGTCGCCGACCGGGGGATGGGGCTGTCCACGTTCGTCTCCGCGGGCAACCGCGCCGACGTGTCCGGCAACGACCTCATGCAGTACTGGCAGGAGGACCCCTCCACCGAGGTCGTCCTGCAGTACCTGGAGTCCCTGGGCAACCCGCGCAAGTTCACCCGCCTGGCCCGGCGCCTGGCCAAGCAGAAGCCGGTCGTGGCGGTGCGCAGCGGCGGGTCCGCGCAGACCACCCCCACCGGGCACGCGGCGGGCGGGCTGGCGCTGCCCGACTACGCCGTCACCTCGCTGTTCCAGCAGGCCGGGGTGGTCCGCGTCGACGACATCACGCAGATGTTCGACGCCGCCCAGGTGTTCGCCTACCAGCCCCTGCCCAAGGGGCCCCGGGTCGGCATCATCGGCAACTCCGACTCCCTGGAACTGCTGGTCAAGGACGCCGCGATGCGCCAGGGCCTCAAACCGCACGACCCCGTCAACCTGGGACCGCAGGCCACCGCGGACGACTTCGACCGCGCCCTGGAGGCGGCCCTGGCCGACGACGAGGTCCACTCCGTCGTGGTCGTGTTCGTCCCCGCCCTGCACCCCATCTCCGACGACGTCGCCCGGGTGCTGCGGGCCCGCTCCCTGGGCTCGGACAAACCCATCCTCACCACCTACCTGGCCCGGCAGGGCATCCCCGACGAGCTGCGCCACGTGGGCGAACGCGGGGAGACCCTGCGCGGTTCGGTGCCCTCCTACCCCGCGCCCGAGGACGCCGTGCGCGCCCTGGCCTACGCCACCCGGTACACCCAGTGGCGCGACCGCAAGCCCGGCCGCCACCCCGAGCTGCCCGACATCGACGGCGCCCGGGCCCGCGCCACCATCACCCGGGCGCTCAAGACCGCCTCGGGCGAGGAGGAGGTCTGGTTCGGCGGCGAGCGCCGCTACGACGAGGACACCTCGGTCTCCGCCGAGGACACCCGCGAACTCCTCGCCTGCTACGGCATCACCGCCTACCCCGACATCCCCGTGTCCTCCGCCGACGAGGCCGTCGTGGCCGCCGGGGAGCTGGGCTACCCCGTCGTGGTCAAGGCCGACTCGCCCGACCTGCGGGTGCGGGCCGGGGGCACCTTCGTCCGCGCCGACCTGCGCACCCCCGACGACGTGCGCAGCGCCTACCTGTCGCTGGCCGACCGGTTCGGCTCCGAGGCCGACCTGGTCGTGCAGCGCATGGTCGCCCCCGGGGTGCCCACCGTGGTGCGGGCGGGCGACAACCAGTCGTTCGGCTCGGTGGTCTCCTTCGGCCTGGCCGACGTCACCGCCGAACTCCTCGACGACCGCTCGTTCCGGCTGGCCCCGCTCACCGACATGGACGCCGCCGACCTCATCCACGCCGTGCGGGCCGCGCCGCTGCTGTTCGGGCTGCCCGCCGGGGCCACCTCGCTGGCAGAACAGCCCAACGTGGAGGCGCTGGAGGAACTCCTCATCCGGGTGTCGCGCCTGGTGGAGGCGTTCCCCGAGATCGGCTACATCGACCTGGACCCGGTCCTGGTCAACGCCACCGGCGCCCACGTGCTGGGCGCCCGCATGTGGCTGCGCGAAGCCCCCGACATCCGGCCCGACGCCGGACCCCGGCGACTGCGCGGGGTGACCTTCTGATGCGGCGGCCGGTACCCGCACCCGGGCGGGGAGTGACGTCCTGATCAGGCACTGGGCGTCCCGTTTCTCCCAGCGGTCGCGAAGTGTCGCGGGAAGAAGGCAGGATAGGGACATGAGGAAAACACGCGCCGTGTCCACGGACTGGCGACTGGAGATCGAACGCAGCGGCTACTATCCCGCGCTGGTGATCGACGCCGTCGCCACGGCCCTGGGCGACGAGAACGCCGAGGCGTTCGTCGTGCACCACGAGGCGACCTTCGACCCGGCCATGGAGATGCGCCGGCACATCACCGTCATGCTGCTCACCGCCACCCGGCTGGTGGTGTGCCACACCGACGAGCACCCGCCCACCGACCCCGGTGGCACCTCGCACGCGTCCACCACCACCGACAGCATCCTGATCGGCAACATCCAGTCGGTCGCCCTCACCCGGGTCGTGCCCAACCCGGCGCAGTACACGCCCGGGAGCATGCCCAGCGAACTGGTCCTCAGCGTCAACCTGTCCGTCAACTGGGGCGCGGTCGCCCACATCGACCTGGAGCCGGCCTCCTGCGCCGACGAGAGCTGCGAGCTCGACCACGGCTACACCGGTGCGATCACCGCCGAGCCGCTCACCCTGCGGGTGAGCGAGGCGGCCGACGGCGCCGAGGCCGTCGCCACCATGCTGAACTTCGCCAACGCGCTCTCGGCGGCCACCCGCTGACATCCGCGCCCACGGGGCCGGGGACCCGAGCGGTCCCCGGCCCCGACGCGTGTCACACGTTCGACCTCCGGCCGTGACAGGGACTTAACGAACACGGGACACCCGGCCGTGGTGCCTTGACAATCCATCCGTCTAGGGTGGAACCGGATTCGTGCATTCCGCCACATAGAGAGGCGCGCCCGGTCACAAACCAGGCGCTCACGGGCACGCCGTACCCCTACGGCGCGTTCGCTCTCACACACTCCCCGCACCCGCGGAGATGATGGACCCGGAGAAAGGTCGGTCTGCGATGACGCAGCACTCGTCCCCGACGACCAAGGACGACACGCCACTGGTACGCCTGGAGGTGGACCGGGCCGTCGCCACGGTCACCCTGGACTCCCCCCGCAACCGCAACGCGCTGTCCGCGCGGCTGCGGTCGGAGCTCTCCAAGGCGCTGTCCGACGCCATGGCCGACGACGAGGTGCGCGCCGTCGTCCTCACCGGCACCGGACCCGTGTTCTGCGCCGGGGCCGATCTCAAGGAGGTCGCCGCCGCCCTGGCCGGGGAGCCCGTCGAACCGGCCCCCGAACTGCCGGAGGTCTTCGAGCAGATCATGGGCGCCCCCAAGCCCGTCATCGCCGTCCTCAACGGCGCCGCCCGCGCCGGCGGCATCGGCCTGGTCGCCGCCGCCGACATCGCCCTGGCCCCCAAGAGCGCCACCTTCGCGTTCACCGAGGTGCGCATCGGCGTGGTGCCCGCGATCATCTCCGTCCCGGTGTCCGCGCGGATGCACTCGCGCCAGCTCAGCCGCTACTTCCTCACCGGCGAGCTGTTCGACGCCTCCGCCGCCGCCAAGGCCGGGCTGATCACCCAGGCCGTGCCCGACCGCGACATGGCGCACGCCCTCGACGCGGTCCTCCAGGGCATCCGCGGCTCCGCGCCCAAGGCGCTCTCGCGCACCAAGGAACTGCTCGGCGAACTCGGCGCCGGGGCGCTGGCCGCCCCCGACCGGCGGGCCGAGGCGTTCACCCGCATGGGCGAGCTGTCCGCCGAGTTCTTCGCCGCGGAGGACGCCGCGGAGGGCCGGGCGTCCTTCTTCGAGAAGCGCCCCCCGCGCTGGGCCAGGTGAGCCGCGGCCGGACGCCCCGCCTTTCGGGGCGTCCGGTGCGTTCGCTCCTGTGAAGAGGTCACAATGGTCGGGTGAGCTACTCCGGAGATACCAGGGTCGGCGGTCCCGCCGACCTGCGACGACTACCGCATCTGACCATCACCAAGATCAGCGTCGGGCCCATGGAGAACAACGCCTACCTGCTGCGTTGCCGCTCCACCGGCGAAGCCGTCCTCATCGACGCCGCCGCCGAGCCCGACCGCATCCTTGAGCTCCTCGGCTCCGACGGGCTCGACCGGGTGATCACCACCCACCGCCACCAGGACCACTGGCAGGCCCTGGCCGAGGTCGTCGGGGAGACCGGCGCCCGCACCGTGGCCCACCCCGACGACAGTGGCGAACTGCCCGTCTCCGTCGACGAACCCGTCGTCCACGGCTCGCGGATCCCCGTCGGGGACTGCCACCTCACCGTCATCCACCTGCGCGGCCACACACCCGGGTCGATCGCGCTGCGCTACGACGACCCCGAGGGGCACGTCCACCTGTTCACCGGCGACAGCCTCTTCCCGGGCGGGGTCGGCCGCACCTGGTCCGACGAGGACTTCCGGACCCTTCTCGGCGACGTCGAGGAGCGCGTGTTCGGGGCCCTGCCCGACGACACCTGGGTCTACCCCGGCCACGGGCGCGACACCACCCTGGGCGTGGAGCGCCCCCACCTGGGCGAGTGGCGCGAACGGGGCTGGTGAGTCAGGCCCCCAGACACACGAAGCCGAGCCGCCCCAGGTGGGCGGCCACCGCCTCGGGCGGAGCGGCACCCGCCGCCAGCGCCCGGTGGAAACCGGCCACGGCCCGCCCGGTCCCGGCGTCCCGCACCGGGGCCGGGTTGGCCACCACCGCGCGCACCCCCGCCGCCAGCAGCGAACCGGCGAACCGCCCGGCCCCGCACGAGGTCAGCACCACCACCTCCGGCGGCGCCGCCGACACCAGGTCCACGGCCAACAGCGGGCCGTCGGCCAGGGCGACCGACGACAGCAGCGGCGAACGCTCCGCGACCCGGCCGTGCCCGGACAGGTGCACCAGGTCGCAGCCCGCGGCGCCCGCCGCCACCTCGCGGACCCGGCCGGTCCGGCGCGCCCGGGGGTGGACCCGGCCCAGGTCGGCGACCTCCCGGACGGCGCCCCGCGGCGCCGTTCCCGCCGCCAGCAGTACCCGCCGCCAGCGGGGGAGCGGCCGCACCACCCGGTCCACCCACGCCCGCGCCGACGGCACCACCGCGACGGAACGCCCCCGCAGCCCGGGCAGCGCGCCCCACGCCGGGTGGCCCAGCCGCGGGTCGGCGGCGATCACCAGCGGCCGGTCGCCCACCAGCGCCGTCACGGGGGCCAGCGCCGCGGCGAACCCCCGCGCCACCCGCGCGGCGGTGCCCAGCGACCGGGCGTACACCCGGCCGTCGACCACGACCAGTGCCACCACCTCGCCCACGACCACCAGACGCACGAACGCCCGGCCGTCCAGCAGCGCGGACAACCGGGCGCCCACCGGCCCGCACTCCCGCTCGGGCACGCCCCGCGCGTACCGCGCCCGCTCCCACCTGCGCGCATGCACCAGGCAGTGCCGGTCCCGCCCGTTCGCCAGGGCCTGCCGGTACCGCTCGACCACCGGGTCGCCCCACCCCGCCGGCACCGGCGGCGGCGCGGGCACACTGAACTCGGCCCACTCCAGCGCCCCGCACAGGTCACCGCCGGCCAGCGCCGCCTCCAACCCGGCCCGCGCCACCTGCGGATCCCCGACCACCTGCGGGGCCGCACCGATCGCCTGTGATTCATGCGTCACCCACGAACCACGCACATCCCCGCCGACCCACACCTCCCGCGACACATACGGCGCCCACAACCCCTGCACCCCACCGCCCACCTGCACCTCGCACGCCTCCTGCGGAACCTGGGCCGCATGAGCCGACGTGCTGGCCACCGGCGGTTCGTGGCTCTCCCACGTCTCATCTTTCACAGGCGGAGCTTGAACTTTCGGAACGTGCACCACCTGCACGTCGGCCGCCTGGGATGCGTCGAGCGCCTGCGGCTCACCGGCCATTTGCTGCTCACGGGCCTCTTGTGGAACGTGGGGCACATGAGCGGCATGACCCGCCAGCGGTGTGCCGGTCACCTGCGGGTTGTGGGTCGTCCGTGGGCCGCCGAGCTCCTGCAACTCACGGGCCTCCTGCGGAACGTGAGGCGCTTGAGCGGCATGGTCCGCCTGCGGCGTGTCGGCCACCTGCGTCTCGCAGGCCGCGAACGGAGCTTGGGTCACCTGCGGATCGTGAGCCGTATACCGCTCGTGGGTCTCCCACGTTTCATGGCTCACGGGCAGAGCTTGAACTTTCGGAACGTGCACCACCTGCACGTCGGCCGCCTGGGATGCGTCGAGCGCCTGCGGCTCGTGGATCGTTCGCGGCTCGCTGAACTTCTGCGGTTCACAGGTCACCTGCACCTTACGGGCCTCCTGCGGAATGTGGGGCGCATGGGCGGCATGGTCCGTCTGCGACGTGTCGGCCATCTGCGGGTCGTGGGCCGTATGCCGCTCGTGGACCGTCCGCGGTTTGTCGAGCCCCTGTGAATCGCGGGCGGCCTGCGACTCACGGGCTTTCTGCGGAACATGAGACGTGTGGGTGGCATGGTTCGTCTGCGGCTCGTGGATCGTCGGCGGCCTGCTGAGCTCCTGGGGCGCATGGGCGGCATGGTCCATTTTCGGCATGTCGATCACCTGTGGTTCGGGGGTGGCCTGTGGCTCGCGGGGCACAGGCCACCTGGGGGTCGGGGGTATCTGTGTGTCGTGGGCCGGGCGCGGGGCATGCGGCGCCGAGGGGTACCTGCGGATCCCTACGGGTGGCCGGGCTCCTGCTCGGCGCGGGGGGTGTGCGGGGCGTCGGTCGGCGGGGGTTCCTGGGGGGCCGGTGTGGCGTGGGGCCAGGGAGGCAGTTGCGTGTCCACCGCCCGGTGGGCCGCCACCAGGCGGGGGATGGGCCGGGAAACGCTCAGCGGTCGGCGCAGTTCCAGGGCGGCGTGGGCCCGCTCCTGCGGCGACGTGTACAACCGCTGCGGCGGAACCGCGCACACCCGCTCGGCCATCTCCTCCACCCGCACCGCCAGGCGGTGCCACAGCGAGCCCGGCCCGTGGGCGTCCAGCACCCGGCGGACCAGTTCCCGCGCCCGGTACCGGTCGCCGCGCAGCAACCGGAGCTTGGCCTCCACCAACAGGGTGACCGGCTCCGCCGACCGGCCGTGCGCCCAGGGGCCGTCCGCCAGCGTGAGCGCGGCCTCCTCCAGGTGTCCCTCGGCGAGCAGTGCCTCGGCCAGGTCGGTGCACAGCGCCTCGCGCCGGTCGGCCGGCAGCCGGTGCGCCAGATCCGTGAACGTGGCGATCGCCCCGGCGGGGTCGCCCTTGCGCAGCGTCAGACAGCCCAGGTTCTGCCGGGTGATCAGCTCCAGCAGGTGCAGGTCCCGCTCCCGTGCCAGGGACCGGGCCTCCTCCAGGTGGTCCTCGGCCTCCCCGAACCCGCCGCTCAGAATCCTGGCCAGCCCCAGGTTGGCGAGGAACCCGGGCAGGACGGGCGCGGCCTCCTCCGCCATCGGGTGCCGCCGGAGCCGGGCGTGCGTGTCGTCGAGGATCTCCACGGTCTGGTCGAACAGGCCGCGTTCGGCCAGGTCGACACCGCAGATCACGCGCTGGAGGAGAAGACGGCCGGACCTTTCCACGTGTCCGTCCCTTCCCGTTCCCCAACGGACGGAGGGGGCTGAGGAACGGGCTGCGGGGTGGGACGGGGTCAAGGTCCGACCGCCTTTCTCCGAGGGGGAGGAGCACCTCTAGGAATAGCAGCGGGTCACGGTCCGTGTGGAGGTGCGAACCCGAAGTCACCTCGGAGGCGGGTCTCCAAATGCGGGCAAGGCGGTGCGAAAACCGACGATCGCCCGGGGTTTCCTACCGGGGTGCAATGGCAATTCGGAACCGCCCGATCTGTGACCGTTGGACCCGCACCGTAGAAAAAAAGTGCCCCAGGTCACAACGATCGAATGCGGATCGGGCGGGTGGTCAAATTTGACCAGCTGTAGTCAAACTTGACTACCCAAGCCCGGTGGTCGCGCAGGAAAAAGGCGAGGCCCCGGGATCGCGTCCCGGGGCCTCGGCCGGTCAGAGGGTGAACCACTCCGTGGTCAGCGGATCCAGGGCGTCGCGCCGCAGGGTGAGCCGGATCGGCCCGCGGTGCAGGTCCTGGAGGGCGAACTCCCCGGTCTCCTCGATGGAGGCGACGTCCTCGCGCCGGCCGCTCGGCCGGTGCGCCTCCAGCAGGGCGTACCCGAAGTCGCCCTGGACCGTCCCCGACAGGGTGCGGCAGGGGCCGCGGGCGTGCAGGGACAGGTCGATGCGCACGTCCTCGAACTCGAAGGCCAGCTCCCCGACGACCGGGTCGTCCACCGACCGCACCTCCTCCAGGCGCGGCCCCCGGTCGGCCACGAGGACGGCGAGGTCCATGGCGTCCACGCCCCGGTCGAAGGCCGCCAGCGCGGCCTCCCGCCCCTCCATGTCCTCCCGGCTGCTCATATCTCGTCCTCCAGGGTGTTGCGGAGCCGGCGGACCATGCGGCGGCGCTCGTTGAACGCGGCCCGCCGGTCCTGCGGGGGCGGGGCGGTGTCGGGTTCGAGGAAGCGCAGGGCGGCCCGCCGCTCGGCCGGGTCGCGCAGCCGGTCGACCGCCCGGCGCAGCGTCTGGTCGCGCTCCTTGCGCAGGTACTCGGCCTCCGGATCCGGGGCGTTGCCGTCGACGTGGGTGAACGTCTCCGGGTCGGTCGGGTACTGGCGGGCGTCGCGCCTGCGCTGGCGCAGGCACTTGTCGCGGGTGACCCGGTTCAGCCAGGCGCGTAGATGGTGCGGTTCGCGCAGCCGGGTCAGGTGCAGGTTGAGGGTCAGCCACACCGTCTGGACGACGTCCTCGCGGTCGGGCGCGGACAGTCCGTAGGAGCGGGCGACGGCGTTGACCATCGGCAGGTGGCGGTCGACGATGTCCCGCCAGGCGTCGCGGCTGCCCTGCGCGGCCTGCCGCACGAGTTCGGCGTCGTCAAGGCCGAGTCCGGTTGTGGCCAATGTCGGGGGAGGTTCATGCCGAGGGTCGCTGGAAAGTACGGTTTCAGGGTCCTCGTGCGACTGGTCTGGCAAACGCGCCCCCACTATGATCGGACTTCCCCATAGCACCTTCGGGGCACACGTTACTCCGGAGGGGCTGGGAATGCTGGGAGATCCCAGAAGATCGCTGGTCCCCAGGGTGTCCTTCGGGCACAATGGGGCAAAGGCATTCAGGCGGGTATGCAACCTTCTCGTGGTACGAGGGCGTCGGGGAAGCGCACTCGTTCGTATCAGGAGGTTCGGTGTCCGCACGTGGCGTCTTGTACGTCCACTCCGCGCCCGCGGCGCTGTGCCCACACGTCGAGTGGGCGGTCGCGGGTGTCGTAGGAGTGCCCGTGAAACTCGATTGGGTCGCCCAACCGGCGGCACCCGGCAACCACCGCGCCGAGCTGAACTGGCAGGGGCGGCCGGGGACCGCGGGGGAGGTGGCCTCGGCGCTGAACACGTGGCAGCGCCTGCGGTTCGAGGTGACCGAGGAGGGGTCGCCCGGCTGCGATGGCGTGCGCTACAGCTACACGCCTTCCCTCGGCATGTTCACCGCGGTCACCAGCGCGGCCGGAGAGGTCCTGGTGCCGGAGGGCAGGCTGCGCCTGGCCGTGGAGGAGGCCGCCGCGGGCGGCTCCGACCTGGCGGCGGCGATCGACCGGCTCACCGGTCGCGCCTGGGACGAGGAGCTGGAGCCGTTCCGCTACGCCGGTGACGGTGCCCCCGTCCGCTGGCTCCACGCCGTCGGCTAGGCCGCGTTCGGTTCTCCGACCCGCCGCCGGGACGCCGGTCCCGGCCGTGCCGGCCGCGCTCGCACGGCCGATTCCGCGCGGACCCCCTCACACGACACCGCCGGGCCCGCAGGGCGACGCACGGCAGTGACACGGCCGCCCATCGGCGTGAACGCCGAGCCTGCCGAGGACATCCATCGACCGCCGACTAGAGCGGCTCGCCCTCGTCGGGCCAGATGAGGGAGGCCAGCAGCACCGCCGCCCAGATCCCCAGCGGGACGAGCGGCCAGTACGGCACGAGTTCGCCGCCGATGAGGACCGCCGCGCCCCACACCCCCGTGAGGAGCACGGCGATGCCCAGCCACCAGCGCCACTCGTCGGCGTGCTCCCACCGGGGCTCCTCCCGGGCGGGCGGCACGAGCGGCGGCCGGGCGGGCGCGGGCAGGTCGGCGATGAGCCGGTCCAGCTCGCCGATCAGCACCGCGCGCAGTGCCGACTCCACCCGGCGCTCGTATTCGACCAGGTCCAGGCGGCCCTCCACGAACGCCGTGGTGAGCCGTTCGACGGTCTGCTCGCGCTCGTCGTCGGAGGCGCGTGTGCGGTACCTGTTCTCCACTTCCCACCCCCCGGGGCGCGGTGCGGTGCCCACACGATACGCGCGCCCCCCGGGGTGGGGGAAGGGTCATTCGGCGGCGAGCCAGCGCGCGACCGTGCGGCAGGTCGCCGGGTCGGCCCCGCCGACCAGCCCGGTGTGCTCGTACCCTCCGCGGTACCGGAAGGGGGTGCCGTCCAGCCGGGTCAGCAGCCCCCCGGTCTCGGCCAGCACCAGCCCCGGCGCGGCCACGTCCCAGTCGCGGACGGGCACGTCCTTGACGAACAGGTGGGCGGTCCCCTCGGCGACCAGGCACAGCTTGAGCGAGATGCTGCCGCTCTCCAGGTAGCCGCTGTACCCGAAGCGCTCGCCGACCCGGGCGGTGATGCCGCTCGGCTCGGGGGTGTTGTCGGTGAGCACCCCGTGCCCGGGCGGCACCGCCGGGTGGCGGGGCAGGGGGACGCCGTTGCGGCGGGCGCCCCGGCCGCGCACGGCGGTGTACAGGGTCCGGGTCTCGGGCGCGTACACGGCGGCGACCTCGGGGCGGTCGCCGATGACGAGGGCGGCCTGGGTGACGTACCCGGGGAAGCCGTGAACGTAGCTGGCGGTCCCGTCGATGGGGTCGATCAGCCAGTACCGGGGCGGGCGCTCCCGGGCCAGGGAGTCGGGGTCCTCCTCGCTGACCACGGGGATGTCGGGGTCGATCGCGGTGAGCCGTTCGGACAGCGCCCGGTGCGCCCGGGCGTCGGCCTCGGCCTTGAACTGGCTCCCCTCCCACACACCCCGCAGGGCGGCGGCGTCCTCGCGCCATTCGCGCAGCAGAACGCCGACCTCGGTGACCGCCCCGGCCACCGCCTCCGCGAGCGGGTGCCCGCCCACCGCGTCGCCCGCTGTCCTGCCTTCCGCGCCGCCGACCGCACCGCCTTCCGCTCCGCCGACCCCGTCGCCCGTTGCCCCGCCCACCGCTCCATCCGTCCCGCCGTCGGCCGTTCCGCCCCCCGCCCCGGCCACCGTCCCACCGCCCGTCTCACTCACGGCCCCGCTCACCCTCCCGCCGCCGGGCTCACCGGAGCCACCGGGGCCACCGGCGCCAGCGCCGGATCCCGGGCGGGAACCCCGACGGCGGCGGGCGCCGGGCTGATCCCGTGCGAGGCGAACTGCTCCTCGTCGATGAACTCGTCGGTCCAGCGCCGCACCATGGTCACCCCTTCGCGCCAGTCGTCGGCGAGCCGCGGCCCGACCCCGACCGCCTGGCCCACCAGCCCGGCGATCTCGTCGACCCCGGCGGCGCTGGTGAGCGCCGAGGTGGAGGAGAAGCGCGGGTTGATCTCGAACACCCGGGGCGCGCCGCTCTCGTCCAGACACAGCTGCACGTTGAAGGGCCCGTCCGCCCGCAGGGACTCCTGGACCGCCCGACAGGTCTCGATGACCGCCTCGTTGCGGCGGGTCACCGCGTACTTGGTGACGCCCTGCTTGAGGACGACCTCCTTGGGGACGACCGCCTGCACCTCGCCGTCGCGCCAGACCACCACGGACACGGTGTACTCGGGCCCGGTGATCCGCTCCTGGACGATGAGCTCGTCGGCGGGGTGCCCGCTCTCGGCCACGACCCGGGCCAGGTCGCCGACCGAGTCGATGATCCGCACCCCGCGGCTGCCGCGGCCGCTGCGCGGCTTGACCACCAGGCCCTGTGCGGCGTCGAAGGTGTCGGTGGGCCACTCGGAGGCGAGGCGGGTGAGGGGGATCCCGATCCCGGCGGCGTCGAGTTCGCGCATGAGCCGGTACTTGTCCAGGCAGGTGGCGACGAACTCGGGCAGCGGCAGCAGGACGGCTACGCCGTCCTCGGCCAGGCCGCCGACGTGCAGCAGTTCTTCGTCGACCAGCGGGACGACGGCGACGGCGCCCTCCTCGGCGCACAGCGCCCGCATCCGGGGCAGGAAGGCCTCGCTGTCGCCCGGTGGGACGAGGTGGCCGCGGTCGGCGAGGTACAGGCCCGGTGCGGTGGGGTCGACGTCGGTGGCGACCACTCTGTATCCCTGGGAACGGAGGTGGAGGATGGTGCCCGGGGTGGGTGCCGACCCCGCTGTCGTCACCACGATGGTCGGTTTCCTCGAAGACTTCTCTGGCACCGGACGAACCCTTCCAAGCCGTGTCGGGCTGATCGCGGGGGATGGACCGAGAGTAGTCTCCGACGGGCGTGAAGACCCGTCATTGGCCGATTTCGGCTCGGCGGTCAACCGGACGGGCGCCTCGCGCGTGTACCCATCGGCCCCCGGGAGGAAGAGGGCCGAGGGCGGGTGCTCTCTGGGGAGAGGACGCCCGCCCTCGATGTGTTCCGGGCCGGTGCCGCCCCGTCCTACTTCTGCTCGTAGACGGGGGTGATGATCGCGCGCCCGATGGAGTGCGAGAACAGGTTGAACCCGAGGAACGCCGGGCTGGCGGAGGCGTCCACGGCCAGTTCGGCGACGTCCACGGCGTGCACCACGAAGAAGTACCGGTGCGGTCCGTGCCCGGCGGGCGGCGCGGCGCCGATGTAGCGGTGGCCCCCGGCGTCGTTGCGCAGGGTGACTGCCCCGGCGGGCAGGGCGCCGTCCTCGCCGGATCCGGCCCCGGCGGGCAGTTCGGTGACGTCGGCGGGGATGTTGGCCACCGCCCAGTGCCAGAACCCGCTGGCGGTGGGGGCGTCGGGGTCGAAGCAGGTCACGGTGAAGCTCCGCGTCCCCTCGGGGGCGCCGCTCCAGGACAGCTGCGGCGAGACGTCCTCGCCGCCCGCGCCCATGATCCCGCTGACCTGGGCGAGGGGCAGGGGCTTGTCGTCGACGACGTCGGTACTGGTCACGGTGAACGACGCGACCGGGGGCAGGAAGTCGTAGGGGGAGGGTGGCACGGCCACGGTGAGGGGTCTCCTTCGTCCGCTGTGGTTTTCGGGCCCTACGAACATACGCCGGTGCGGGGCCGTGCGTCCCGGCCCCGGGGCGCCGTGTCGTGGGCCCGGCCCGAATCCCGGCCACCGAACCCCTGCCTTCTTCGGGTCGCGCCCTCGGTCACCGAAACCCGGTCTCCGTGTCGTGGGCCCGGCCGTCGAGCAGGGGCCCCGGTGCCGCGCCCGCGCCGCCGAGCCCCGGCCTCCGTGTGACACCCCCGGTCCCCTAACCCCGGCCGCCGCCCCGTGCCCCCGGTCACCGATCCCCGGCCTCCGTGTCGCGCCCCGGGCCCCCGAACCCCGGCCTCCGTGTCGCGGGGCCGCCCGGAGACAACAGACCGACCGGGCGGTATGGTCGGGGGTCACCGGCACGGACGACACCGACAGGGAGCCACCATGACCAGTCGCTGGGGCATGACCGTTCCGCTCGAAGGGATCCCGCTCCTCGACCAGCGGGCGATCATCGAGCGCATGTCCGACCAGGGCTACACCGACCTGTGGTCGGCCGAGGCGGGCGCCACCGACGCGTTCACCCCTCTGGCCCTGGCCTCGGTCTGGGCCCCCGAACTGCGCCTGGGCACCGCCATCGTGCCCGCCTACACGCGCGGCCCGGCGACCCTGGCGATGAGCGCGGCGACCCTGGCCGCCGCCGCGCCCGGACGGTTCGCCCTGGGCATCGGCACCTCCTCCAACGTCATCGTCGAACGCTGGAACTCCATCCCCTTCACCGAGCCCTACAAGAAGGTCCGCGACACCGTCCGCTTCCTGCGCGAGGCGTTCACCGGCACCCGGATCAAGACCGACTACGACACGTTCTCCGTCCAGGGCTTCACCCTGGGCGCGGTCCCGCCGCAGGCCCCGCCGATCCTGGTGGCGGCGCTGCGCCCGGGCATGCTGCGGCTGGCCGGGCGCGAGGCCGACGGCGCGATCATCAACTGGCTGTCCGCCGAGGACGTGCGCACCGTGGTCCCGTACGTGCACGAACAGGGCGAGGGCAAGGAGATCGTCGCCCGGATCTTCGTCATCCCCGGCGTCGACGCGGACACCGCCCGGGGGATCGGCCGCTGGGCGATCTCGGCCTACCTCAACGTCCCGGTGTACCGGGCGTTCCACGAGTGGCTGGGACGCGAGGAGCTGAACCCGATGTGGAAGGCCTGGGACGCGGGCGACCGCAAGGGCGCGCTGGCCGCCATCCCCGACTCGGTGGTGGACGAGCTGATCGTGCACGGCCCGGCCGAGTACTGCCGCGAGCGCATCGGCGCCTACGTCGAGAACGGGGTGACCACCCCGGCCCTGGCCCCGATCCTCCCGCCGGGGATCGACCCGGCCGACGCGGTCCGGGACCTGGCCCCGCGCGGCTGACCCCGGGATCGCCCGCGACCGCCCGGGACGACCCGGGACCGCCCGGGGCCGCCGTGCACCCTCACGGGTCTTCGACGGTCCCGGGCAGCCGGCGGGCGCGCAGCACGAGTTCGAGCTCGAACCGCTCGCCGGGGTCGCGCAGCCGCGCCCCGAACAGCTCCTCCAGCCGCCGCATCCGGTAGCGCACGGTCTGCGGGTGGATGCGCAGCCGCTCGGCGGCCTCGTTGGCGTTGGACCCGGCCTCCAGCCAGGCCAGCAGTGTCTGGGCCATCCGCTCCCGCTGGTGCGGGCGCAGCCCGGCCAGCGGCGCCAGCCGGGCCCGGGCCATCGCCGACAGCAGGGCGGTGTCGCGGGACAGCAGCAGCGCCAGCAGGTGGTCGTCCCAGCGCACCAGGCCCTCGCCGGGGACCGCCCCCGAACGCACGAGTTCGGCCAGCTCCCGGGCCCGCTCCAGCGACTCCGGGACACGCTCCAGCGGCATGCTCGGCCCCAGGACCGCACAGGTGCCCCGCAGCGACCGCTCCAGCGCTCGCAGCCTGCCGGGGCCCTCGGGGTCGGGGACCAGGGCGCAGGGCTCGGGACGCTCCAGGTCCACCAGCGCGTCCGGCGGCAGCGCCGGGGGCAGCGCCCCCGCCCCACCGGTCCCCTTCACCCCACTGGGCCCGACGACCCCACCGGTGCCGTGCACACCACTGGGCTTGTCCGCCCCACCGGGTCCGCGCTCCCCACCGGGGTCGTGCGCCTTACCCGGCTCGAACGCCCCGTTCGCCTCACCGACCGCGTTAGCTTCACCGACCCCGTTAGCCTCACCAACCTCACCGGGCCGGTCGGCCGGGCCCGCGGAGCCGGGGTGGAGCAGTACCACGGCGGCCCGCTCGGGCGGGCGCCAGAAGGCGCCGCGGGCCAGCGCCGCGACCGCCGCCGGGTCCCGGCCGACCCCGGCCAGCAGCGCCTCCAGCAGGCGGGTCCGGCGGTGCCGGGAGACGTCGGCCCCCGCGGAGCTCACCCGGGCGTGCCCCTCGGCGGCGGCCGCGCCGACCTCCTCCTGGAAGAGCAGGACGGCCTCGCCCAGCGGCCCCAGCCGGTCGCGGGACAGGGCGTCGTCGTCGGACAGGACCCGCCAGACCGCGGCGGCGATGACGCGCATCCCGGCGTGCAGGCGCTCCAGGCCGCGGCCGTGCCCGGCCTCGTGGGCGCCGAACGCCCGGAACCGCGCGAGCAGCGCCTCGTCGGGGCCGCCCCCGCTCCCCAGCCGCTCCACGAACCCCTGCACCCCGATGTCGAGCAGGCGGCGCGCCCCGGCCTTCGCGTCCGGCGCGACCAGCGCCTCGCCGAGCCTGCGGTGGATGCCGGCGAGCGCCTCATGCACCATCACCGGGGCCAGGGAGCGTATGCGGGCGCCCACCTCCGGGGGGATCTCGGAGAACGGATCCGTGCGGCCGCTCTCCCGTGGGGGGTGGGTCATGTCTCCTCCGGCGCGGACGCACGGCGGAGCCGTCCGTGGCACGCCCGCGCGTGCTCCGTGCGCCAGATCGGGGGGTGCGTCCCGCCGGGGGTGACGGGGGACACATCCATACCACCAGAGCCGGTTGCGGAGGACAAGCCCGGCCCCCCGCAAACGCGGCCCCGGCCGGTACCGGACACGCGAAGGCCCCGCCGCCCGGTCCGCGACCGGTGGCGGGGCCCTCCCGTGCCCGGGGTCTCGGCTCCCGGCCTCCTAGACCACCGCCCCGGCCAGGGCCACGATCACCGGCCCGGTCAGCGGCAGCAGGATGTTGGAGATGGCGTAGGTGATCGTGTACGCGATCACCGGCACCGTGTTCCCCGCCGTCGACACCACCTGGCTGATCGCCGGGGTGCTGCACTGCTGCCCGGCCACCGCGCCGATCAGCAGCGGCGGCTCGATCTTCATGAACCGGTGCCCCACGAACAGCGAGATCGTCGCCGGGATCAGCGTGGTCAGCACCGCCGCCACCGGCAGCATCACCCCGTAGTGCTGCACCAGCTGTAGCGCCGACGGCCCCGCGGACATGCCCACCGCCGCGATGAACGTGGCCAGGCCCAGGTCCTTCATCGTCCCGGCGGCCGCCGGGTGCAGGGAGCCGAACGTGGGCCTGCGCGCCCGCAGGTACCCGAACACCAGCCCGGACAGCAGCGCCCCGCCGCCGGTGCCCAGGGTCAGGTCGGCGTCCCCGAGCGGGATGACGATCTGGCCGATCAGGATGCCCAGCACCAGGCCCAGCCCCAGATAGACGAAGTCGGTGGTCTTCTGGGAGACCATCGGGTACCCGAGCCTCTTCTCGACCTTCTTGACGTCGGCGGGCGCCCCCACGACGGTCAGCACGTCGCCGGTCTGCAACCGGGTCTTGGGCAGCGCCGGGATCTCCTGCTCGGTGCGGGTGAGTTTGCGGATGAACACGGCCTCGCGCAGGTCGGCGCCGAGCAGGTCGCCCAGCGACTCCAGCGGCAGGTGGTTGGTATCGCGGTGGGTGAGCACCACGTCCAGGCTCTGCAGGACGGTGTCGGGCTCCTCGGCCTGCTCGGGGCCGATGACGTCCTCGGCGCCGACCAGGGCCGCCCGGCGGCCCACCAGCACCAGCAGGTCGCCGGTGCGCACCCGGAACTCCGGCCCGGGGCGCTTGACGGTCTGGTCGCCGCGGCGCACCTCCTCGACGGTCGAATGGCCGTTGAGGGACGCGTGGATCTCCTCCACGCTGCGCCCGTCGGACCGCTCCACCCGGTAGGCGCGGCCCACCAGGTCGGGCAGCGCGGGGGTCTCCCCGTCGACCCTGTCCCGGCCGCCGCTCATCTTCTGCCACAGCCTGGCCGACTCCTCGCGCAGGTCGAACCGCATGATGCGCGGCGCGATCTGGCTGGTCAGCAGCACGATGGTGATGAGACCGCACAGGTAGCTGATGGTGTAGGCGGTGGCGACGTTGTTCTGGAGCTCCTTGGTCTCGTCGGCGGACAGGCCCAGGCGGCCGATCGCCTCGGAAGCGGTGCCCAGCGCCGCCGACTCGGTGGCGCCGCCCGCCATCAGCCCGGCCGCGGTCCCCTGGTCCAGGCGCAGCAGGACCGTGAACACCAGGACCACACCGATCACCGACACCACCTCGATGATCGGGAAGCCCAGGTAGCGCAACCCCTTGCGGTTGAGGTTGGCGAAGAACTGGGGTCCGCTGCTGAACCCCAGGGCGAAGATGAACAGCGCGAACGCGAGGTTCTTGACCCCGTCGTCGAGCTGGGCGCCCGTCAGGTAGCCGATGACCAGCGCCACCAGCAGGGTGCCGCACACCCCGCCCAGCCGGATCGGTCCGAACGGCACCTTGCCGAACGCGTACCCCAGCGCCAGCGCGGTGAACAGCGCGATCTCCGGGGTGTTCTGGAACAGGTCGGTGACCCAACCGCCCACGGCGGCCTCCTCACGACTCGGGGTGGCCTAGGGCGTGTTCGGTGGATCTTGTTGAGTGGGGCGATCGGGCCGTGCGCGTAATCGGATGAAGATGTCGGCGACACGCACGGTCGCCCGGTAGGTCGTGGCGAGCTTGTCATAACGCGTGGCCAGCGCCCGGAACTGCTTACGGCGGT
>NZ_JBJJBV010000103.1:0-20533 GCF_045446735.1 Nocardiopsis protaetiae | reverse complement strand
TCCGGGACGGCGCCGGGACACTAGGCTGTCGCCGCCCCCGCCCCCGCCCGCCGCCCGCCATCCCCCGTCACCCACCGTCCCCGCGCCGTTCCGCCGCGGCACTTTCCGCAGAGAGCCCCCACCATGAGCACCAGCGCCGCTCCCCGGCCCCGTTTCCTCCCCCTGTTCGGCGACGACCCCCGGCGCGTCGGGCCGTACCGCCTCCTCGGCCGGGTCGGTGCGGGCCGCCTGGGGACCGTCTACGCGGCCCGGCGGCCCGGCGGCGGACTCGCCGCGGTCAAGGTGGTCTCCCCGGAGGTGTCCGGCGGGCCCGGCCTCCGTGAGCGGTTCGACCGCGAGATCGGCGCCGTCGCCCGGGCACAGGGGCCCCGGCTCCCGGCCCTGCTGGGTGCCGACCCGGCCGCGGACACGCCCTGGCTGGCCGTGGAGTTCGTCCCCGGGGTGACGCTCGACCAGCGGTTGCGGCGGGGACCGCTGCCCGTGTACCTGGTCCCGGGCCTGGCCGTCGGGGTCGCCGAGGCACTGCGCACGATCCACGGGGCCGGAACGGTGCACGGGGACCTCACCCCGGCCAACGTGATGGTGTCCGCGGGCGGGCCGCGGGTGCTCGACCTGGGCATGGTCCGGGTCGCCGCGGACACCGTGCCGGCCGGCACCGGCGGCCCGGCGGGGACCCCCGGGTGGATCGCCCCCGAGCTGTACCGCGGCGCGCAGGCGTCCGCGGCCGCGGACGTGTTCGCCTGGGGCGCCGTGGTGGCGTACGCCGCCACCGGGCGCCCGCCGTTCGGCGACGGTCCGGCGCAGGCGGTGGACCACCGGGCCGCGCACGGCCGGGCGGACCTGGAAGGGGTGCCGCCGGAGCTGCTGCCGCTGGTGCGGGCGGCGCTGGACCCGGACCCGGCGCGGCGTCCTCCCGTCCCGGCGATCCTGGGCGAGCTCACCCGGGGCGAACCCGCCGAGTCCTACCTGGCCCGGACCTGGGCCCGGGTACAGCCGGCCGTGCCGGAGCCGCCGGGCAGGCGCCCCGGGCGCGGGGTCGTCCTGGCCGCGGCGGCGGGGGCGCTGGCCGTGGTCGTGGCGGCCGGGCTGCTGGGCGTCCGCGCCTACCGGGCGGAAGCGGGTCAGGAACCCCCGGCGGAGACCGCGCAGGAGGCCGTGCAGGCGGAGCGGAGCACGCCGGAGGAGCCCGTCGACAGGCCCACCGCATGGGACGAACCCGCTCCGGTGGCGGAGGCCGAGAACGGGGCGTACGTGGCCGTCGCCGGGTTCTACACGCTGTCCGAGGGCGACTCCCGGGTGGAGGGCCTGTCCGGGTACGGGTACGCGCCCGGGGACGAGGTGGCCTTCGTGCAGTCCCTCACCACCGGTACGCGGTTGAGCTACTCCGGCTTCTTCGCCGAGGTGCGCGCCTACGACGGCGGGGTGGAGTTCGTGGCCCTGGAGGAGACGTACCCGCCCGGCCAGGGGGCCGGGGAGGTGGCGTCGAGGATGACCCTGCGCTCCTCGGACGGGTCCTCCTTCCGGCACGAGGCGGCGGAGCCCCGGGAACTCTGGCGGCACGGGGACTCGACGAACAGCGTCGTGCTGTTCCGGTTCCCGGGCGCCCCCGGGCGCGGGCTGCTCACCTTCATGGACGAGGGGTACACGGAGGAGACCATGCTCGCCCCGCCGGTGAGCATCTGCTACGACGCGGCGGAGAACTCCTTCTCCCTGGACTATGAGAGCTGCCTGTGAGCGACGAAGCGCATGTGAACGCGATGAACGCCGACGTGTACGGGCGGCTCATCCAGGCCCGCGACATCCACAACCTCACCGTCAGCACCGGGGAGCGGCCCGCTCCCCCGCCCGGGGCGGACGTGGTGCTGGACCCGCCGCGCCCGGCGACCGCCGTGCGCGGGCGGGAGGAGCTGCTCGGTGAGCTGCTGGCGGAGATGGAGGCCGGGGCGGCCGTGCCGCACGTGCTGACCGGTCCCGGCGGGTTCGGCAAGACCACGGTGGCGGCTGAGCTGGCCGGGCGGGCTCGGGCCCGGGGGCGGACGGTGTTCTGGGTGCGGCCCGGCAGCGTCGCGGCGAGCATGATCGAGGTCGCCGTGGAGCTGGGCGGGTCGCGGCGGGAGGCCGAGGAGGTGCGGACCACCCGGCACCTGGCGATGCGGTGGGTGTGGCGGCACCTGGACAACGCGCCGCGGCCGTGGCTGCTGGTCATCGACAACGCCGACCGCCCCGAGGAGCTGGACCCGGAGAACCGGCCCGGCGACCAGCTGGGGTGGATGCGGGCCAGCCCGGGCGGGTTCGTGGTGGTGACGACGCGGGTGGACGACCCCGCGCAGTGGGCGCCCGCCCGGATCCACCGGGTGGAGCCGCTGGAGGCGGGGGCCGCGGCGTCGGCACTGGCCGACCACGCGGCGCTGGAGGGGACGGCCGGTGCCGGGGAGCTGGCGGAGCGGCTGGGGCGGGTGCCGCTGGCGCTGTCGCTGGCCGGGCGCATCCTGGCGACGCACCGGGTGCTGTTCCCCGACGCCCGCGCGCTGCTGGCGCAGGTGGAGGAGGGCGTGGACCGGCTGGACGAGCTGGCGGCGCCGTTCGTGACCGGGCCGGACGTGGACCGGCGGCTGTTGTCGGGGGTGTGGGACCTGTCGCTGCGGCTGGTGGCGGAGCGGGAGCCGTACGCGCGTCCTTTGCTCCAGGTCCTCTCGGTGCTGGGGCCGAACGCGGTGCCGGTGCCGCTGCGGCGGCTGCCGGTGACGGTACTGGCGACCGGACCGCTGGAGGGCATCGACGAGGTGGGACTGGCCCGCGCCGTCAACGCGCTGGTGGTGCACGGGCTGGTCGCCCTGGGCGAGTACAGCGGGGAGACCGCGCTGCGCATGCACCCGCTGGTGGCGGAGACCGTCCGGGCCGGGATCACGGACGACGCGCTTCCGCAGATCGTGATGGACGTCCTGAGTCACCAGACCCGCTATGACCTCTCCTTGGAGCTTCAGGCCTTCGCCGCTCTGCACAGGCTCTTCGCCCGCATCCACGGCGAACGGCATCCCTCGACGCTGCAGGCGGCTGCGAGCACCCAACGAAAAGCCATGCGGCTCGGCCGCTACAACGAATCGGAGGCGGAACTCCGCCGCCTTGCGGAGGAGGCCGCCTCGATCCTGGGTGACGCCCATCCGACCGCACTCCGTGTCAGGCATTACTGGGCCGACTCGCTCCGGGCCGCGAAACGCCTCGCAGAAGCGGAGGAGGTCTACCTGGAGGTCCTACAGAGCCGCACGGCCACGCTCGGCCCGGACCACCCGGACACTCTGGGGACGCGCCACCAGATCGCCCTCATGACCCTTCTGCGCGGCGACGGGGAGACCGCCGAACGCGAGTTCCTGGCCATCCTCTCGGCCTATGCCGGAAAGGAGGAGGAATGGACCGCCCTCACCGCACTGGAGAACCTCTCCTACATCCGTATGCTGCGGGGGGATTTCGAAGCCGCCGAGGAGGGTTTCGCCCATGTGCGGACCGTGAGGTCGAGGCTCCTCGGGAAACACCACCCCCGGACCATCGACGCCGACTATTACCTTGCCCGCAATGCGGCAGAACGCGGTGACCACGCACGAGCGGCGGTCCTCTTCGACTCGATCGCTCTGGACCGGTCCAAGGCCCTAGGAAAGGAGCACCCTCAAACGCTCCTCGCCCGAGAACACGCGGCCAGGGCCCGGGAGAACGACGGAACCCGTTGACGGTCCTCAGGGTGACACGGCCCTCAGGGTGACACGGCGCTGCTACCGGAGAAGGCGCTCCACTCCCGGAAAGGGACGGTCAGAACGGCCGCCGCACGGTTCTGGGTGTCACGTACCAGCACGATGTCCGGATCATGGAGCGCCACTTCAACGCATCCGTCACCCTCGGCCGAACTGTGGGAGCTCTTGAACCATGACACGGAATCCGTGATCGCGACTTCGACGCATTCACTGTTCTCGACGGAGCTGTGGGGGCTCTTGAACCATCGGGGGGTATCGCTCATGGACCCGATCCTGCCACGCGAAGCCCGGTACCGCAGGGCTTTTCAGGCCACCGGTACCGCCGCCGGGGCGTTGCGGATGTCGCCCGTCTCGCCCTCCAGGTACGCCCGGCGGCCGACCACGAACACGTACAGCAGGAACAGCACCTCCGCCAGCACGCCGATCCCCAGCGCCACCGGCACCGGGATGTGCCCGGCGACCGTGTTCCCGGTGACCAGGCCCTCGATCAGGCCGGAGATGAACAGCACCACCGCCAGCCCCAGCGCCGCCGCGACCGCCGCGCGGCCCTCCTCGCCGAAGGCGCGCAGCCGGGTGCGGTCTCCCGGGGCGATGAGCGACCAGCCCAGCCGCAGGCCGATGCCGCCCGCCACGAACACGGCGGTCAGCTCCAGCAGGCCGTGCGGCAGGATCAGGCCGAAGAACACGTCGCCCCGGCCGTGGCCGATCATCAGCCCGGCCATGGCGCCCACGTTCAGCGCGTTCATCAGCATCACGTACAGCGTCGGCACACCGAACGCCGCGCCGAACACGATGGCCTGCGCCGACACCCACGCGTTGTTGGTCCACACCTGGGCGGCGAAGGAGCCCCGCGGGTTCTCGACGTAGTAGTTCGCGAACTCGTACTCGACCATCTGGGCGACGTACTCGGGGGTGCCGATCGCGTGCATCACCGCGGGGTCGGCGACGATCCACCAGGCCACCGCGGTGGCGACCGCGACGGTGCCCGCGGTCATGCCCAGCCACCACCAGCGCAGCCGGTACAGGATCGCCGGGAAGACCCGGGTGAAGAACCCGGCGATGTCGCGCCAGGCGGGGTCGTGGGCGCCGGTCACCGCGGAGCGGGCGCGGGCGATCAGGGCCGACAGGCGGCCCACCAGGGCGGGGTCCTGGCCGGAGGAGCGCACCACCGAGAGGTGGGTGGACACCCGCTGGTAGAGGTCGACGAGCTCGTCGATCTCGGCGCCGTCGAGGTGGCGGCGTCGGCGGACCAGCTGCTCCAGGCGCTCCCAGTCCCGGGTGTGCGCCGCGGCGAAAACGTCGATATCCACGCAAGGGACCCTATCGTCTCGGCGTGTGGGAGCGCGGCCGATGGGAACGCGGTGCCCGCCCTGCGGGTAGTGTCGGGGGCGAAGGTTCCGTTCGGCCCCGAGGGAGCAGCACCGGTGTCCTATCCCGGCGGTGGTGAGGTGCGCGGCGACGCGTACGGTACGACGCCCCTGGTCACGGGGGACGCGGTGGTCCTGGACCTGCGCGCGGCGGGATTCGCGACCCGGGCGGTCGCCCTGGTCATCGACGTGATCGTGCAGGGCGTGCTCCTGCTCGTGCTGACCGTGCTGGTGATCTGGATGGGCACCGCCGTGGACCCGGCGGCGACCGCCGCGATGGGCCTGGGCGGCTCGATCCTCATCGTCGTCGGCTATCCGACGGCGTTCGAGACCATCTCGCGCGGCCGGTCCCTGGGCAAGATGGCGCTGGGCCTGCGGGTGGTGGGCACCGACGGGACGCCCGAGCGGTTCCGGCAGGCACTGGCGCGGGCGCTGGTCGGGGCCGTCGAGATCTGGATGGCGATGGGCGTGATCGCGCTGATCACGTCGATGCTGAGCAAGGACGGCCGCCGGGTCGGCGACTTCCTGGCGGGCACCATGGTCGTGGAGGAGCGCACCGGGCGCCCCCGCCAGGAGCACATCCCGATGCCGCCGCACCTGATGGGGTGGGCTTCGGGGGCCGACCTGTCCCGGCTGTCCCCGGAGTCGGCCGCGGCGGCCCGCCAGTACGTGCTGCGCTACTACGAGCTGGCCGAGCACACCCGGTACGAGATGGGCGTCCGGCTGGCCGACACGGTGATCGCGCAGATCAGCCCGCCCCCGCCGCCGGGGGTCGCGCCGGTGGACTTCCTCGCGGCCGTGCTGGCCGAGCGGCGCCGCCGCCAGCAGGCCGCCCTCCAGCAGCAACAGCAGCAGCGCCCGCACCGCGCCGGTCCCTGAAGCGCGGGCCCCTGTACTCAGGGGTGCCGGGTACTCAGGGGTGCCAGGAGCGCAGGTAGGACTCCTGGTCGGGGGTGAGGGTGTCGATGGCCACGCCCAGCGCGGCCAGCTCCAGCCCGGCGACCTCGGTGTCGATCTCGTCCGGGACGTCCACGACCCCCGGGGCGAGCTCCGCGTGCGCGCGGGCCAGCCAGGCCGTGGTGAGCGCGTGGGCGGCGAACGACAGGTCCATGACCGCCGCCGGGTGCCCCTCCGCGGCGCCCAGGTTGACCAGGCGCCCCTCGGACAGCAGCAGCACGCGGCGCCCGTCGGCGAACTCGTACTCGTCGGCGTGCTCGCGCACCCCGCGGTCCACGGCGACCGCGAGCCGGTCCAGCGCCGCCAGGTCGATCTCCAGGTCGAAGTGGCCGGAGTTGGCGAGGATCGCGCCGTCGCGCATCAGGGCGAGGTGCTCCTCGCGGATCACGTCGCGGTTGCCGGTGACGGTGATGAACACGTCCCCGACCGGGGCGGCCCGCGCCATGGTGGCGACCGTGTACCCCTGCATGACGGCGTCCAGGGCCTTGACCGGGTCCACCTCGGTGACGATGACGCGGGCGCCCATGCCGCGGGCGCGTTCGGCCAGGCCGCGCCCGCAGTAGCCGAACCCGGCGACGACGACGGTGCGGCCCGCGAGCATGGTGTTGGTGGCCCGCAGGATGCCGTCGATGGTGGACTGCCCGGTGCCGTACCGGTTGTCGAACATGCGCTTGGTGGCGGTGTCGTTGACCGCGACCATGGGCAGCCGCAGCTCGCCCTCGGCGCTCATGCGGCGCAGCCGGATGACACCGGTGGTGGTCTGCTCGCAGCCGCCCAGGACGCCGTCGAGCAGGTCGGGGCGGACGGCGTGCAGGGTGTGGACGAGGTCGCAGCCGTCGTCCAGCAGCAGGTGGGGCCGTGTTTCCAGGACCGTGACCAGGTTGCGGTCGTAGGCGGCGGGGTCCATCCCGGCCCAGGCGTGCACGGCCACCCCGTACTCGGCGACCAGCGCGGCCGCGGTGTCGTCCTGGGTGGAGAGCGGGTTGGAGGCGGCCAGGGCCACCTCGGCGCCGCCCGCGCGCAGGACGCGCAGCAGGTTGGCGGTCTCGGCGGTGACGTGCAGGCAGGCGGCGACGCGCAGCCCGGCCAGCGGCCGTTCGGCGGCGAAGCGCTCGTGCACGCTGCGCAGCACCGGCATGGACCGCTCGGCCCAGGCGACCCGGCGCACCCCGGCCGGGGCCAGGGCCAGGTCGGCGACCTCGTGTGGAGTCCCGGTCATGGAGCCCGTTCTGTGGAGACGGCTCCGGGGCCGGCGTCGGGCGCCGGCCCCGGAGTGCGGAAGGAGCACGGACGTGGCCGCTAGTAGCGGTAGTGGTCCGACTTGTAGGGGCCCTCGACGTCCACGCCGATGTAGGCGGCCTGCTCCTTGCTGAGCTTGGTCAGCTTGACGCCGAGGGCGTCCAGGTGCAGGCGGGCGACCTTCTCGTCGAGGATCTTGGGCAGCGTGTACACGCCGATCGGGTACTCGTCGGGCTTGGTGAACAGCTCGATCTGCGCGATGACCTGGTTGGTGAAGCTGTTGGACATCACGAAGCTGGGGTGGCCGGTGGCGTTGCCCAGGTTGAGCAGGCGGCCCTCGGACAGCACCAGGATGGTGTGGCCGTCGGGGAAGGTCCACTCGTGGACCTGCGGCTTGATCTCCTTCTTGGCGATGCCGGGGACCTTGGCCAGGCCCGCCATGTCGATCTCGTTGTCGAAGTGGCCGACGTTGCCGACGATCGCCTGGTGCTTCATGGCCGACATGTGCTCGGTCATGATGACGTTGAAGTTGCCGGTGGTGGTGATGAAGATGTCACCGGTCCCGACGACGTCCTCCAGGGTGGCGACCTGGTAGCCGTCCATGGCGGCCTGGAGGGCGTTGATCGGGTCGATCTCGGTGACGATGACCCGGGCGCCCTGGCCGCGCAGCGCCTCCGCGGCGCCCTTGCCCACGTCGCCGTAGCCGCAGACCACGGCGACCTTGCCGCCGATGAGGACGTCGGTGGCGCGCATGATGCCGTCGGGCAGCGAGTGGCGGATGCCGTACTTGTTGTCGAACTTGCTCTTGGTGACCGAGTCGTTGACGTTGATCGCCGGGAACGCCAGGTTGCCGTCGCGCTGCATCTCGTACAGGCGCAGGACACCGGTGGTGGTCTCCTCGGTGACGCCCTTGATACGGCCGGCGATGGTCGTCCACTTGGTCGGGTCCTGCTTGAGGCTCGCCTGGAGCAGCTTGAGGACGACCTCGAACTCCTCGCTGTCGGCGGTGGAGGGGTCGGGGACGGCCCCGGCCTTCTCGTACTGGGCGCCCTTGTGGACGAGCATGGTGGCGTCGCCGCCGTCGTCCAGGATCATGTTGGGGCCCTCACCGCCGGGCCAGGTGAGCGCCTGCTCGGTGCACCACCAGTACTCCTCCAGGGTCTCGCCCTTCCAGGCGAAGACCGGGACGCCCTTGGGGTCCTCGACGGTGCCCTCGGGGCCGACGACGACCGCGGCGGCGGCGTGGTCCTGGGTGGAGAAGATGTTGCAGCTGACCCAGCGCACCTCGGCGCCCAGCGCGACCAGGGTCTCGATGAGGACCGCGGTCTGGACGGTCATGTGCAGCGAGCCCATGATGCGGGCGCCCTGGAGCGGCTTGCTGTCACCGTACTCGGCGCGGGTCGCCATGAGGCCGGGCATCTCGTGCTCGGCGAGCCGGATCTCGTCGCGGCCGAAGTCGGCCAGGGACAGGTCGGCGACCTTGAAGTCGAAAGCCATGCGTTCCTCACTCGTGATGGTCGTGGCGCACCTGATTCTAGGCCCGCACGCCCGCCATCAGCACGAATCTGACAATGAGGTGTCAGGTAGCGCCGGATCGGGCCCCGGGCTCGGTTAGGGTCGTCCGCATGGCCCTGGACGACACCTCTACCGCGTACGGCGGTCCCGTGCCCATCTCGGCGGCGGCCGAACGGGTGGGGACGACCCCGCGCATGCTCCGGTACCGGGAAGGCCTGGGGCTGCTGCCCCGCACCCAGGAGCTGCCGACCGGGCGCGGGCACCGGCACCGCCGGTTCACCGACGAGGACCTGCGGACCATCGAGACCGGCCTGGACCTGGAGCGGGAGTTCGACATCCCGCCGGCCGCGCTGGCGTTCGCGCTGCGCGTGCTGTCCGAACCGGAGGTGCTGGCGCGGGTGCGCGCCCACGGCGAGCGGCTGGGCCGGCTGGCCCCGGCGCCGACCCGCGCCCTGGATTTCGAGAAGCAGAAGGCGATGCGCCTGCTGGGCCGCCGCCCCTGACGGAGCAGGTGGGAGCCGGTCCGCGCGTACGGACCGCTTGAGGGGCCGCGGTCAAGGGGTCATCGGGCAGGTTTCGCGGCGGTGCCCACGGGCTACGGAGAAAGCGTGGATACCCTACGCCTCAGCGCGGATCCGGCCCGGCTCCCCGACCGCGTGCGCGACGAGCTGACCGACGTCGACCGGCTGCGCCGGATCTGGTCCGGGCACCGGCAGACCCAGCCCCGCCAGGCGCGCGAGGCCGCGCGCCGGTCCCTGGTGCGCTCCCGGATCGAGGGGGCCGGGGTGGGCGGCGACCTGGCCGGGTTCCTGGAGTCGGCGCTGGCGGACGGGATGGGCGGCCGCGCGCTCACCCCCGAGTACGTGCTGGAACTCGCCGAACGCGTCCACTCCCTGCCCGATCCGGGCCCCTTCCGCGCCCCCGCGACGCCCCTGGTCGAGTTCGGCCACGCCCGTGTCGTGTCCGACCCGGCCGCGCTGGTGGGCCACCCCCTGGTCCGGGCGGCGCACACCTACGCCGAGACGCTGGCGGTCGTCACCGAGCTGGACGGCGGGAACGAGGCGCCGCGGCTGCTGCCCTGGCTGGCCGCCGCGCTGGTGCTGCGCCGGGCGGACCTGCCGCCGCTGCCCCCGGTGCACCCGCCCGCCCACGGCGACATGCCCTTCGACGAACGGCTGGTGCTGACCGCCTCGGCGCTGGCCCGGGCGACCATGAGGGCGCTGCGCGACGAGCTGAGCTGGACGCCGCCGCAGTCGCGGCCCGAGCCCGGGGAGCCGGTGCCGCCGCTGGCGGCGGTGACCGGCCGCCGGGTGCGGGACCACCTGCGCTCGCACCGGGAGTCGGTGGGCCTCATCCTGCGCGGCCTGGACCCGGCGGCGCGGGCCGTGGTGCACACGGGCGATTCCGGCACCGGCGCGGAGGGCCTCTCCGAGGCGGGGCGGGCCGTGCTCACCCCGGGCGCCGCGCACTGGTGGACGACGCTGGAGCTGCTGGTGGACGACGCGACGCTCTCGCTCGTGGTGGTGGTGCAGGAGGTCGGCCGCCCCCGGACGGGGGTGCTGGCGGTGACCGTGGACGGGAGGCTGACCACCCCGGAGGGGGTGCGCGACGTGCCGGGGATCTCGGCGGCCGAGGGTGTCACCCTGATGCCCACCGACTGCGTGGACGACCGCTGGCCGCGGATCCGCGACCTGGTGGACGAGGGCGTGTCCCTGGCGCTGGGCGAGCTCACCCGCGTCTGAGCCCCGGCTCCCACGGGGCCGGGGCGGTGCCCGGGACCCGGCCCGGGCCCACGTCAGGTGACGGAGATGAGCACCAGCAGCAGGACGAGGATGAGGATCGTCATGAGGACCGCCGGGATCACCCAGCTCTGCTGGAGGATCGAGTCCTCCGAGGGCGGCTGCTGCTGCGCCGGCCCCCCATAGGTCTGGTTGGGGTTGCCCGTCACCAGCGGGTTGCCGAACTGCGGCTGCGGCGCCTGCGGGTAGGGGCCGACCGGCCGCGGGTTGGAGGTGCCGGGGTGGCCCGGCATGCCCATTCCGGACTGGGGGTTGGACGTGCCCGGGTGGCCGGGCATCCCCATCCCCGGCTGGGGGTTGGAGGTGCCGGGGTGCGGGTAGCCGGGGTGGCCCTGCACCGGCACGCCGTGCTGGGGGTTGGAGGTCCCCGGGTGGCCGTGCAGGCCCGGGCGGGGGTTGGACACCCCGGGGTGGCCGTGGCCGAACCCGCCCTGGGGCCCGGTCTGCGGGCGCACCGGCATCCGCCCCTGCGGGATGAGGCCGGTCTGGGCGATCTGCTCGCCCTGCTTGACGACGTCCTCGGTGGAGGGCGCCTCCTCGGCGTCCTCGTGGCCGAGCAGGCGCATGAGGAGCTTCTGGGCGGTGGGCCGTTTGGTCGGGTCCTTGCTCAGGCAGGCCGCGACGATGGGGCGCAGGGCCTCGTCGACGCCGTCGATGTCCGGCGGGGCGCTGATGACCCGGTGCACGACCGCGGGGACGGTGTCGGAGCCGAACGGCGCCCGGCCGCTGGAGGCGAACGCGATGACGCAGCCCCAGGCGAAGATGTCGCACTTGTCGGTGATGCCGGTCCCCTCGATCTGCTCGGGCGCCATGTAGGAGGGCGTGCCGACGATCGAGTTGGTCATGGTGGCGGTGCCGTCGTCGACCCGGGCGATGCCGAAGTCGATGACCCGGGGGCCGTCCGGGCCCAGCAGCACGTTGCCGGGCTTGAAGTCGCGGTGGACGATCCCGGCCTTGTGGATGGCGACGAGCGCGGTGGCGGTGGAGACCGCGAGCCGCTGGAGCGCCGAGCCGCGCAGCGGGGCGCCCTTGGCGACCGTCTCCTGGAGGTCCTTGCCGGGCACGAACTCGCTGACCACGTAGGGCGGGTCGCTGTCGAGCCGGGCGTCGATGATCGCGGCGGTGCAGAAGGACGCGACCTTCTGCGCGGCGCGGACCTCCTTCTCGAACCGCTTGCGCAGGTCGCTGTCGCGGGACCACTGGTCGTTGAGGACCTTGACCGCGACCTCCTCGCCCTGGGGGTCCTCGGCCAGGTACACGATGCCCTGGCCGCCCTTGCCCAGGCGCCCGGTCACGCTGTAGTCGCCGAACGCGGTGGGATCGCTCGGCTGTAGCGAGTCGGAACCGGGCATCGGTGTCCTCCAGGGAGGTCGTGTTGAGCGGGGTGGGCACGAACAGGGTACGGCTTGCGGGGGTATGGGGTGGTGCGTCCCCGACCCCCGGAGACGAAGTCTCTCACTTCGCCGTACCCGCTATGACTACCGGAACGGTCATAACGTTCCATCCGGGTCCGACAGAATCGGAACCCGCCCCGCCTGCGGCGCCCTCAGCCGATCTTGCGGGCCTCGTCGACCAGCAGGACGGGGATGCCGTCCCGGATCGGGTAGGCCAGGCCGCTCTCGTCGCAGACCAGCTCGTCGGTCTCGGGGTCGTGGCGCAGCGGGGCCTGGCTCTGCGGGCAGGCCAGGATCTCCAGCAGCCAGCCGTCGATCTTCGTGCTCATGGTCCTCGTTCCTCGTCGTGCGGGGTGGGACGGCGCACGCCCCACCCCTCCATCATGCCCCCTCTCAGGAGCGGACGATGGCCAGCACCTCGTCGCGCAGGGCGTCGACGGCGGCCTCGTCGGGGGCCTCGACGTTGAGCCGCAGCAGCGGCTCGGTGTTGGAGGCCCGCAGGTTGAACCAGGAGCCGTCGGGCAGCGCGACGGTCAGGCCGTCCAGCTCGTCGACCTCGGCGCCCTCGCGTCCGGCGAACTCGGCGCGCACCGCGGCCGCGCGGTCGGCCGCGTCGGCGACCTCGGAGTTGACCTCCCCCGAGGAGGCGTAGCGCGAGTACTCGGCGGTGATCTCCGACAGCGGCCGCCCGTCGGTGCCCAGCACGCGCAGGACGTGCATGGCGGCGAGCATGCCGGTGTCGGCCTTCCAGAAGTCGCGGAAGTAGTAGTGGGCGGAGTGTTCGCCGCCGAACACCGCGCCCGTCTCGGCCATGGTGGCCTTGATGTAGGAGTGGCCCACGCGGGTGCGCACCGGGACGCCGCCGTGCTCGCGGACGATCTCGGGGACGGCGTGGGAGGTGATGAGGTTGTGGATGACCGTCGCGCCGGGGTTCTTGGCCAGCTCCTGCACGGCGACCAGGGCGGTGATGGCCGAGGGCGGCACGGCGTCGCCGTGCTCGTCCACGACGAAGCAGCGGTCGGCGTCGCCGTCGAAGGCCAGGCCGATGTCGGCGCCGGTCTCGCGGACCTTCTCCTGGAGGTCCACGATGTTGGCCGGGTCCAGGGGGTTGGCCGGGTGGTTGGGGAAGGTGCCGTCGAGCTCGAAGTAGAGCGGCACGACCTCCAGCGGCAGGCCCTGCTCCAGGACGGCGGGGACGGTGTGGCCGCCCATGCCGTTGCCCGCGTCGACGACGACCTTGAGGGGCCGGATCCCGGACAGGTCCACCAGGGTGCGCAGGTGGTCGGCGTACCCGGCGAGCAGGTCCCGCTCGGTGACCGTCCCGGCCGGGCCGTCGTGGGCGGGCACGCCCTCCTCGGCCAGCCGGCGGATCTCGGCCAGGCCGGTCTCGGCGCTGATGGGGGCGGCCCCGGCCCGGCACATCTTGATGCCGTTGTACTGGGCGGGGTTGTGGCTGGCGGTGAACATCGCGCCGGGCAGGTCGAGCACGCCGGAGCCGTAGTACAGCAGGTCTGTGGAGCCCAGCCCGGCGAAGACCACGTCGACGCCCTGGGAGGTGACCCCGTCGGCGAAGGCGCGGGCGAGCTCGGGCGAGGAGGGGCGCATGTCGTGGGCGACCACGACCCCCGGTCCGCCGACGACCCGGGCGAAGGCCGCCCCGATCGCCCGGGAGATGTCCGCGTCCAAAGTGTCGGGGATCACACCGCGTACGTCGTATGCCTTGAAGATGCCTGCGAGGTCTGCCACGTCTTCTCCGGCCGGATCGGTCCTGCTCCGAATGGTCATGCCGCGCGGGCGCGCCCGCGCGCGGTACCAACCTAGCAAGGGGACCGGTCGCCCTCCGTGGCGAGGGCGCGCCGGTGTCCTCAGGTGCGGGGGTCCGGTCGGGACGGGTCGGAGCGGACGACTCTCAGGTGTCCGCGGCGCATGCCGTCGGCGCCTTCGGCGTCGTCGGCCGGTCGGGCGGGCGGACGCGCCGCCTCACGTACGGCGTCCGCGAGGGCCTCCAGGTCGTCGCTTCCGGGACCTCCGCCCGCCGTCTCGACGGGGAGCCTGACGACCTCCCAGCCGCGCGGCGCCGTCAGGCGGTCGGCGTGCATGGCGCAGAGGTCGTAGCAGTGCGGTTCCACGTAGGCGGCGAGCGGACCGAGGACGGCCGTCGAGTCGGCGTAGACGTACGTGAGCGTGAAGACGGCGGGTTGCCGGCAGGCGGTTCGGGAGCAGCGTCGAACAGGGCTCACAGCGTTCGACTGTATGCCTTTACTGAGGGACACGCCAGCATCGTTCCACGACCTGGTCTGTTTCGTGGTGTCCAACGCGATACCGGTGCCGGACCGGGCCCTGCCGGGGCGCTCCGGGGGGCCGAACGATCGCCGGGAGATCGCCGGGCGGTACGGGGCTACGCGAGGCGCCCGTGATGGCTTAGTCTCAAAGGGTGCGACGAGTGCGCCCTTCCCATGGCCAACCTGACCGAGTGCGACGCCGGGACCGCCGCGGCCGAGGCATCCGCGGTCCTCTCGTGCCCTCCGACCTTCCGGTGTTCCGCAGCCGTGCGCAGGCGTTCGACGACCTCGTGCTGGACGCGGTCGAACGCCTGGAGCGGTTGTGGGCGCGCGAGCTGGCGAACGTCGACTTCCTCGTGGAGGACGTCCCCCCGGTTCCGCCCCGGGGCCCCCTGACCGAGGCGATCCCCTTCTCCCGACTGGAGACCGATCCCTCGGGCCGGGCCCGCATCGTGGTGTACCGGCGTCCGCTGGAGATCCGGACCAAGGACCCGGAGGAGATGGCACTCCTCGTCCACGAGACCGTGGTCGAGGAGGTCGCCAACCTGCTCGGTGTGGAACCGGAGTCGGTCGACCCCGAGAGCTGACCGGCTCGGTTTCCCTACCTCGGGCCCGGAGGCGGCGGCCCGCACCGCCCGCCGCCGGGCCCCCACCCCTGTGCTGTGTCCGTCAGGGCACCATGCCGACCATCGTGTCGCGCACGACCGGCAGGGCCACCTCCACCGGCGCCGGGCGCACCGGCAGCGCGCTGCGGGCGTCGCCGTCGGCGAGGATCCGGGCGACGTACAGCGGCCCCGAACCCTCCAGCAGGTCCAGGCGGACCGCGTAGCCGTCCTCGGGGTCGGTGCCCTCCGGCGCCGCCCAGCCCTCGTCCTGCCCGCCGAACACGACGGTGGTGCCCGCGGCGACCTCGGTGCGGACCGCGTCCCCCTGGGTGCCGTCGGCGCCGATGGGGGTGGCCATCAGCCGGACGTCGCCCTCGGGGGCCGTGAGCACGAGCCGGGTGGTGGTGCCCGCCGGGGAGTCGGGCAGCACCGCCGTGGTGTCCAGCGGGAAGGACAGCGGCGGCACGGCCGCGGTGTAGGCGGTCTCCAGGATCTCCGGGGTCTCCTCGGGGTCGTCGGGGGCGTCGGTGAACTCGGCGGCCACCCCGGCGACCACGGGCACGTCGGACTCCAGCACGACGGCTCCGGCCTGCCCGCCCAGGACGGCGTCCAGGCTGATCCGGGCGGAGGCCGCCGGGGGGACCCGCAGCTCCAGGGGGTCGGTCGCGGTGCCCGCGGCCGCCGAGGCGTCCTCCTCGCCCTCCGCGGCCTCGTCCTCTGCCTCTTCCGCGTCCTCCGCGGAGTCGTCGCGCTCGGGCCCGATGACGTGGACGCGCACCACGGCGGGCTCGTCGCCCGGGGAGGCGACGACGAGGTGGCGGCGCCCGCCGCCGGACGGGACGCCCGGGATCACGTGCTCGCGGGCCGGGGCGGCGGTGGGCGGGACCCAGTCGGTGAAGCCCTCGACGTGCTCGGCGCGCAGGGAGGCGGCGACCCGGCCGGTGCTGGTGCGCACCTGCACGCCGATGCCGCCGATGCTCTGCGCCAGCTCGGTGATGTCCAGCTCGGTGGACCGCCCGGGCAGCAGGGAGATGCCGCGGCTGTCGAGGGAGTAGGACGGCCCGCCGCTGGTGTGGATGTCCAGGCTGACGGTGGCCCGGGAGGTCTCGGGGTTGGTGAGGTGGACGGTGATCCGCTCCAGCCGGACGCCCTCGGAGTCGCCGCCGCCGGGCAGGGCGAACCAGGTGCTCACCGAGGGCTCGGCGCAGCGCACCTCGGTGACGCCGTCGGAGGCGACGGTGGTCTGGGCCGACTCCAGGCCGGAGGCGAGGGAGCCCCGGGCGTGGATGGCGGTGGGCTCGACGGCGTCGGAGGTGTCGACGCCCCACACGTTGCCGGGCTCGGTGAGCTCCTCGCCCAGGAGCAGGTCGGGGTCGGGGGCGCCGCTGGTGCCGGTGGTGGTGCTCTGCGCGTCGGAGCCGGCCCGTCCCGAGGTGCCGCCGGTCTCCTCGGCCCCTTCGGTCCCCTCGGCCTCTTCGTTCTCCTCCTCGTCGCCGTCTTCGGCGCCCTCCGGGTCCTCGTCGACGGACGCGACCGGGACGGCCCACAGGCCGCCGGTGTCGTCCCGGCTGACCCGGGGCGCGAACGCGGCGACGGAGCTGTCGGCGTCCGTGTCGTGCGGCGCCGGGCAGACCCGCAGCGTGTGGGAGGGGCGGGCGGTACCGGGTTCGGTGACACCGAGTTCGGCGGTCACCGGCCGGGTGGCCACGGCGATGCCGAACAGCGCGGCCAGGGCCAGCGCGACCAGCCCGAACAGCGCGAACCGATTCTCCACGATCAGTCGCACGGCCTACTCCTCCCTCTCGTCGCCGGCGGCGTCCGCGCCGTCCCGGGTGGGACCGGACCGGCGCCGCCCCTTGCGGCGGGTGCCGCGGCGGCGGCCGCGCACCGTCGAGATCGACCCGGTGTCGGTGACGGTGAACTCCCCGGTGGCGGGGTCCTCCGGCTCCCCGTCCGGCGGCGGCTCCCCGCCGTCGGACCCGGCCCCGGGTCCGGACGCGGGCTCGGGCACGGGCACGGGCTCGGCGGCGGTGCGCGCCCGCGAGCCGCGGCGGCCGCGGCGCGCCGCGCCCAGCCCCGCGGGGCGCCGGGGGCGGGGGGTGGGGGTGGACTCGATGAGCCGGGCGTCCTCCTCGGTGCGCACCCCCGGGGCGGCCAGGACCGCGACGACGAGCAGCAGTACGCCCTGGGTGACCACCCAGGCGGTGTGCACGGGGTCGGTGTGCCACACCCGGAGCTCGCCGCTCTGCACCGGCAGCGCCCAGGTCTGGGTTCCGCCCGGTCCCTCGACCGGGGTCAGCTCGGTGCCGTCGATGCCGGCCCGCCAGCCGTCCCCGGCGGTCTCGGCCAGGGCCAGGCGGCGGCCGGTGCCGCCCTCCCCCACCTGCGCGGTGAAGTCGTGGCCGGGGCCGCTCACCCGCAGGGGCTCGGTCTCCAGGCCGTCCTCGGAGACCACGCGCAGCCGCCCGGTGGGCTCGGCCAGCCGCCACAGGCCGTAGCGGTCGGACAGCGACTCCCGCATCAGCCCGGGAGTGCCGTCCAGCATGTCCACGATGGTGACGTCGGCGAGCGTGCCGTCCTCCGGGCGGGGATAGAGCACGTACTGGATGCCGTGGTCGGCCAGGACGCGCAGCCGTTCGCCGCCCTGGCCGATGGCCAGCTCGGCGACGGCCCGGTCCACGGCGGCCCGGGAGGCCTCGTCGGGGCGGATGCGCTCCTCCCCCAGGCGGGGTTCGCGGCCGCGGACGACGGTGTAGTCCACGCCGCCCTCGCCGTCGGGGGTGACGACGAGGGTGCGCGGTTCGGTGCCGTCGTCGCTCAGGCCCACGCCGCCGCCGACCAGGGTGCCGGGCAGGACCGGCGCGGCACGCGCGGTGAGGGGCCCGTCCACGCCCTCCCACATCCACAGGCCCGCCCCGGCCAGGGGTGTGGTGACGGCGAGCAGGGCGACGCCGACGGCGAAGGCCCGGCGCGGGCCGCCCAGGGACAGCATGGTGCGGAAGGCGCGGGCCGCGGTGGCCGCCGACAGCAGCACGGCCGTGGCGGCGAAGGTCAGCGCCACCCCGGGCCAGACCGCCGCGGGCGGGCCGCCGAAGTGGGGTTCGACCACCAGGCGTGCGGTGAGGACCGCGACGAGCAGGCCGAACACGGCGAGGGACCAGCCCGCGGCGACCAGGACGCGGTTGCGCAGGAGCAGCAGCGCGCACAGGGCGGCGGCCAGCAGCCCCGCGGTCACCCAGACCGGGGGCGCGCCGGGGCCGCCCGGGGAGAGCATGAGCAGCTGTTCGGGGGTGGCGCCCGGCTCCGACAGCTCGGGCCGGTGCAGCCCGGCCTCCAGCAGCCACTGGGTGGGGTGCAGCAGCAGGTCCAGGGTCCACGGCATCAGCATGACCAGGGGGACGCCCAGGGCGATACCGACGGCGGCGTAGAGGCGGCGGCCCAGGTGGCTGAAGGCCGCCGCGACCAGCAGCCCGGTGACCAGCGCCAGCGGCCACACGAGGGGGACGAACGCGGTGGCCACGGCCAGGGTCAGGCCCAGCCCCCAGGCGGCCCGCCGGGAGTGCTTGGGGGGCATGGACACCACGCGGATGAGCAGCAGGCCCAGCACCGGCATGAGCATGTGGACCACCGCGGTGCCCAGGCGCCCCTGGGCGATCGCCCCGGTGGCGACCGGCAGCAGCGCGTAGGAGGCGGCCATCCACACCCGGGCGGGCCGGTAGCCGAGCACCTCGCGGGCGAGCAGGTAGGCGGTGGCCCCGGCCAGGGGCACGGAGCCGAGCAGGAGCACGGAGACCGCGATCCAGGGCTTGCCGAGGGTGACCGTGGACACCAGGGCGAGGATCCCGACGTAGGGCGGGACCGCGCCGTCGGAGCCCAGGCCGGTGTCGGGGGCGCCGGACAGGTAGAGGTTCCACAGGTCGGCGGCGCTGCCCGCGACGGGCGGCAGGGCGCCGCCGGCCAGCAGGGAGCCGAAGAGCAGGGAGCGCTCGGCGACCAGCGCGACCACGGTCAGCGCGATGACGAGCAGCGGGCCCGGGCGCAGCACCACCCGGCGCAGGAAGCTCCCGGTGTCGGTGGGCGCCTCCTCGTCCTCGGGCGCGGAGGCGGGGGCGGTGGTGACGGCCTGGTGGCGGCCGGCGGTGTCGATCACCGGCTCACCGGAGAGCACCCCGGTGAGGAAGTCGGCGAACTGGCGCATCGCCACACCGCGCGCCAGGTAGGGGCGGATGGCGCTGTAGGTGCGGCGGCGGTCGCGGCGGCGCCGGAAGCGGGCCCGCAGCAGCTTGTCCGGCCGAAGGTAGACCAGGGTGATCGCGGCCGCCTCGTCCAGGGCGTTGGCGGGCTGCTTCATGAACAGGTACATGACCACGCGCAGCAGCGACCCGACGGAGTTGCGCAGCAGGGCCGCGAGCATGCCGCCGAAGGGCAGGTTGGCCAGCAGCACGAACACGGCGTGCCTGCGGTCCACCCGGCGCGGGTGGTTGCGGGTGGCGCCGATGGGCCGCCGCCGGCGGGCGGAGGCCTCGGCGTGGTAGGCGACGGCCTCGGTGACGATGAGGACGTGCAGTCCGGCGCCGCCCACCCGCCAGCAGAAGTCGATGTCGTCGCGGAACAGCGGCAGGGCGCGGTCGAAGCCGCGCAGGCGCTCCCACACGTCGCGGCGGACCAGCATGCCCGCGCTGGACACGGCCAGGACCTGGCAAGTGCCGTCGTGCTGGCCGTGGTCGAACTCGCGCGGTTCCAGCCCGGTCTCGCGGCGTCCGGCGCCGTCGATGGTGACGCCGATCTCGATGAGCAGGCGGCGGTCGAACCAGTCGCGGAGCTTGGGCCCCAGGACGGCGGCGCGCGGGTCGCGGTCGGCGGCGGCCAGGAGGTGGGCGAGGGCGTCCTCGTCGGGGGCGAGGTCGTCGTGGATGAGCCAGATCCACTCGGTGGCGTCCTCGTCGAATCCGCGCACCTCGGAGGTGGAGCGGGGCAGTTCGAGGGCGGCTCGCACGGCGTCGCCGTAGCCCGTGCGGGCGGGCAGCCCGACGATCGCGTCCGGGGGCAGGTATTCGTGGAGGACGTCCACGCCGCCGTCGGTGCTGCCGGTGTCGGCGGCCACGGCGCGCTGCACCGGGCGGCTCTGGGCGCGCAGTGCGGCCATGGTGTCCGGCAGCCACCGCGCCCCGTCGTGGGACACGATGACCGCGGTCACGACGTGTCGGGCTGAGTCGAGGTCGAGCACGGCTGTGGTGGGTTCTCTCCGAGGGAAGGGACGGTCCTCCCGGGCGCCGGGGCCGATGGCGGGGGCGCCGGGGCGGTGGGCGTGCGGTCACGCCGGATCCCGACCACGGGTCGGGTGGGGCACGGGTGCGTGCGGGACATCACCCTACGCCACCCCGCACCATTGCGTACCTATTCACCCCGGTCCGCATGACTGGGGACTTATCCCCCTATTCGCCATTGAAGGGTTGTGCGCGCCAAACCTCACCTTAGGCCCGAACGGTCGGGAACATGAAAAAAGCGCGCCCGGGCTCGTGGCCCGGGCGCGCTTCACGCGCGCGCACGCTACAGCATGTCCGCCAGGAAATCGAAATCCCCTCCGGCGGCTTTCTTCAGCCTTCGGCGCTCGCGCTCGGAGAGTCCCCCC
>NZ_JBJJBV010000102.1:0-20927 GCF_045446735.1 Nocardiopsis protaetiae | reverse complement strand
CCCTCGTCGTCTCCGTACCGCTCTGTACCGCCGTGCTCGTCCCGAACCACCGTGCCCGTCCCGACCGCCGTGCCCGTCCCAGGGCCCTGCCCGGCCCGGGGCGGGGGAGCAACCCGGCCCCGGGCCGGCGGTCAGGCGTTCTGCGGGGTGGGGTCCGCCGCCGGGCGGCGGGGGCGGTCCCACAGGGAGCGGGGGAGCAGCACCGCGCGCAGGCGCACCCCGCGGGGCAGCACCGCGGGCAGGCCGCCCACGATGGTGCGCAGGTCCGCGCCGACCTCCTCGCTCCAGGAGGCGGCCGGTGCGTACCGGTCCCGCTCCTCGGCCAGCGCCAGCCGGTGCAGGGCCGCGCGCACCTCCTCCGCCAGCGGCACCTCGCTGGCGTCGCGCAGGGCGGCCAGTCGGGCCGCCGTACCGCGGGGGCTCTCCGCCAGGTCCCAGCCCAGGTCCAGGTCCACGCACGTGTCGCGCAGCTCCCGCCAGGCCGCGCCCGGCCGGCCCAGCCGGGACCGGCGCACGGCCACCCGCACCGCGGCGGGCAGGAACGGCAGCAGCAGGGCACCGGCCACGGCCGCGGCGGCGGGCAGCCACGACAGGTCCAGGGACTCCCGGTCGCTCCCGGCGGGGGCGGCCGCGAACTCCTCGTCGTCCTCCTCGGGGGAGGCCGGGTCGGAGGGCTCCGGCGTCGGCTCCTCCGTCTCCCGCGGCGTCGGCTCCTCGTCCGGCGAGGTCGGGGTGGGCTCCGGGTCGGGGCGCTCGGGGTCGAACCCGCCGCCGCCGGTGTACTCGGGCTCGGTCGCCGAGCCCTGGCCGCCCGCCCCGGCCGGGGTCGGCTCGAACCGCACCCACCCGGCGCCCTCGAAGTACAGCTCCGGCCAGGCGTGGGCGTCGCCGCTGGTCACCGTCCAGCGGCCCTCGCCGGTGCGCTCGCCCGCGGTGTAGCCGACCGCGACCCGGGCGGGGATGCCCGCCTGGCGGGCCATCACGGCCATCGCCCCGGCGAACTGCTGGCAGTACCCGGTCCGGTCCACGGTCAGGAAGTGCACCAGCGGGTCGGCGTCGGCGGGCACCTCCGGCGGCCGCAGGCTGTAGGTGAACTCCCCCGAGGTGAAGAACTCCTGGAGGGCGACCGCCTTGAGGTAGGGCGAGTCGGTGTTCCCGGTCACCGCGTCGGTCAGCACCTGGACCTGCGGCCCGATACTTGAGGGCACAGACCGGAAGTCGCCCGGCAGCGACCGCGGCGACTCCGGGGCCCGGGCCAGGTCCTCTGCGGTGACCTCCCGCTCGACGGTCTCCACCGTGAAGTTCAGGCCCGTGGGCGGCTGCCGGGTGGTGAACACCATGAGGCTGTCGGGGTGCACGTACCAGTCGCCGGAGACGTCGACGGTCCGCGCCCAGTACGGCAGCGGCAGGAAGTCCATGCCCGCCACGTCGGAGTCCAGGGACACCCGGGTCACCACGGTGTCCTCCCGCGGCGCCGACGGCCACCCGGTGGGCAGCGGCAGCTCGCCCTGGACCCGTGTGTCCCCGGTGGCGTCCACCGGGCTCATCGTCCAGTTGACGCCGTCGAACTCGTCCAGCACGTACCGGCGCAGGTACCCGGGGTCCTCGGCGTCGGTGCGGTAGGTCAGCACGGTGCGGTCGGAGTTCGACAGCAGGTCCCGGCGCATCGACACCAGCGGGTGCGTGGTGGTGATGACGTCGTTCTGCCGGCCGACGTAGGTGCCCTGGGCCAGGGCGTGGAAGGAGTCGGTGCGCAGGCCCGGCACCGCGGCGGGCAGGGCCAGCGCCAGCACGACGGCCGCGGCGGCGGCCAGGGTCGCGGTGAGCCCGTGCTGGAGGACGCCCAGCGGCGGCGTGGGCACCGCCACCCCCCATTCGCGGCCGCGCACCCACATGTCCACGGCCAGCAGCTGGAGGAACCCGAACGCGCACGCCACGAGCGCCCACGTCCCGATCCCGGTGTCCTCGACCACCAGTGGCACCACGGCCAGCGCCAGCAGCAGCCCGCCGACCATGCCGGGGCAGCGGGCGGTGACGGCCAGGAAGTCGGCGGCGACGAGGAACACCGCGAACGCCAGCGCGATGATCAGCATCACCCCGGCGGTCGCGGTCACCGGGGGCCGGTTGGCGTCGATGACGCCCAGCCCCTGGGAGAACACGGTGAACACGTGCTCGACGGCGGCCCCGGAGGGCACGACCCCCAGGGGGGCCAGGTGCCCGGCGAACAGCGGCACCACGAACAGCGCCACCACGACCAGTTGCAGCACGGGCACGAGCAGGCCGATCCACCCGGTCAGCAGCCGGTAGAGGACCGACACGGCGGTGGCCGCGCTCATGAGCAGGACCGCGGGCAGCCACCAGTCGTCGCCGCGCACCAGGGGTGCGATGAGGGGGAGGGCGCACAGCAGGCAGACCAGCGTGGCCAGGGGCATCAGGGCTTTCAACGCGGGACCTTCCCGAGGGGTGCGGCGTCGCGCCACAGCGGGGGCAGTTCGGGCAGGGACGACAGGTGCACGACCCGCCATCCGCCCGAGGACAGGATCTCGCCGGCGCCGGTGCGCGCCCGGTCGGAGGGCCAGGCGGCGCGTGCGCACAGCACGGCCACCCGGTGCCCGCCGCCGCTCCTGGCCAACGCGGCGGCCTCCTCTGCGGTGAGCGCGCCCAGCACCGCCACGGTCAGGGAGGCGCCGGAGGCGGGCAGGGCGGAAAGGGCGCCGGAGTCGGAGGCCTCCAGGACGGCGAGCCCGTCCAGCAGGGCGCCGGGGGCGGCCGCGGGCATCCGGCCCCGGTCGGTGTGCAGCCGCACCTCGTGGTTCTGGTCGAGCAGGTGCAGGGCGACGGAGGCGGCGGCGCCCACGGCGGTCTCCAGGGAGTCGCCGGGGCCGCTGCCGGCGTGCGCGCCGCGCCGGGTGTCGAGCAGGACGGTGCCGTACTCGCGCCGGTGCTGCTCGTCGCGGCGCACCATGAGCTCGCCGTGTTTGGCGGTGGAGCGCCAGTGGACCCGGCGCAGCTCGTCGCCGTACTGGTACTCGCGGGGGACCGGGTCCTGCTCGCCGATGCCGCTCTGCGTTCGGCGCGGGGAGTCGTCGCCCTGGGAGCCGTCGGAGCTCCCGGTCCGGCCCAGGGGCACGGTGGCGGGGGTGACGAGCAGGTGCTCGGGGGCGCCGGGGCGCTGCTCCACCCGCACCAGGCCCAGCGGGTCGGTGACCGCGACCCACAGCGGGCCCAGCGGGTAGTTGCCGCGCACGGCGGGGCGGACCAGGTAGGCGAGGTCGCGGACGCCGCGCGCGCCCAGGAACCCGATGGAGTAGCGGGGCTCGTGGCCCAGCCGGGTGGGCAGGGTGTCGCTGACCGACACCGCCGTCACCGGCCAGGTGTGCGAGGAGTTGCCGACCCGGATCATGATGCGGGCGTCGTGCCCGGCCTGGACCCGGGAGGGCACGACGCCGCGGTTGTGCACCACCCGGCCGGCCGCTCCGAGCAGGCAGAGCGCGGCCACCGGCGGCAGCGCCGCGGCCAGCACGCCCAGGACCACCAGTTCCCGCTGTTCGATGAGGAACCCGGCGACGAGCGCGACCAGGCCCAGGAGCAGCATGCACACGCCTCGGGCGGTGAGGGTTCGTCGCGGGCGCATGGACCCTCTTCTCTCAGTTCAGCGGCGAAGGATCAGCGCGGGGCGGGGACCGGCAGCCGGGCGACCAGCTTGGCGACGATCTGCTCCGGGGTCATGCGCTCCATCTGCGCCTGCGGGCCGGGCAGCAGGCGGTGCGCCAGGACGGGCACGGCCAGGGCCTGGACGTCGTCGGGGACGACGTAGTGGCGGCCCTCCAGGGCGGCGTGCGCGCGGGAGGCCCGGACCAGGTGCAGGGTGGCCCGCGGGGAGGCGCCCAGGTCCAGCTCGGGGCTGGTGCGGGTGGAGTTGACCAGGTCCACGATGTAGCGGCGCATGCCGGGGGCCAGGTGCACCCCGCGCACCAGGTCGGCCAGGCGGCGGACGGTGCCCGCGTCGGTGACCGGGGCCAGGCCCTCCAGCGGCGAGTGGGAGCCGTGCGAGTCGATCATGTCGAGCTCGGCCTGGGGGGAGGGGTAGCCCACGGAGACCCGGGCCATGAACCGGTCGCGCTGGGCCTCGGGCAGGGCGTAGGTGCCCTCCATGTCCGCCGGGTTCTGGGTGGCCACGACCATGAACGGCCGCTCCAGGGGGCGGGTGCGCCCGTCGACGCTGACCTGCCGCTCCTCCATGCACTCCAGCAGGGCGGCCTGGGTCTTGGGCGAGGCGCGGTTGATCTCGTCGCCCAGCACGATGTTGGCGAAGATCGGCCCGGGGTCGAACTCGAACTCGCGCCGCTCCTGGTGGTAGACGCTGACCCCGGTGATGTCGCTGGGGAGCAGGTCCGGGGTGAACTGCAAACGCTGCACGGAGCAGTCCACCGCCCGGCCCAGGGCCTTGGCGAGCATGGTCTTGCCGACGCCGGGGACGTCCTCGATGAGCAGGTGGCCCTCGGACAGCAGGACGGTCAGCGCGATGCGCAGGACCTCCGGCTTGCCCTCGATCACCGTCTCGATGGCGCCGCGGATGCGGTCTGCCACGGCGACGACCTCTCCCACGTCCGCCTGGACGCCGCCCCCGCGGCCGCCGTGGTGTGTGCCGAGTGACACGAGACCCCTCCCGCTCCGTGTGTCGGTGTTCGGAACCGAGGCTAGGGCCAATCAGAGCGATTGCAAACCAAAGTGCCGGAATCGGTCGCCGAATGCGGGCCAGTGCGGCGAAAGTGGACTAAAGCGTGAGAATTGCTCATCTGATCATTCGTGGCGCCCCGGGGAAGGCGAACGGGGCGGTGGTGAATAAGGGGTGCAAAGCGGCCGCCGCGGCTTTCCCGGGACGGCCCCGCCCTCCGCCCCGATCCCCGGTCGCGCGGCACGCCCGGGGGTCCCGCTCGCCCCCCCACCCACGCACCACCGCTGTGACCTGCGCATTCATTGCCCAATCGGCCATTGTGCCCCTATCGGAGCTGTTGACGGTGGGGAAGAGTGGAGTAAGGTGGAGCATCGTGGAGAGGGCGAATTCTCCACATCGGGGGGAGGTCGGGAGTGTGTTCCTCGGCACCCACACGCCCCGCCTGGATCAGAAGGGGCGCCTGTTCCTCCCCGCGAAGTACCGCGACGAGCTGTCGGGGGGTGTGGTGATCACCAAGGGCCAGGAGCGCTGCCTCTACGTCTTCCCGGTCAAGGAGTTCGTGCGCATCACCGACTCCCTCGCCCAGGCCCCGGTCACCGACCGCGCGGTCCGCGACTACAGCCGTATCCTCTTCGCCGGCGCGTCCGACCAGACCTGCGACAACCAGGGCCGGGTCACCGTTCCGGCCCCCTTGCGCGCCTACGCGGGGCTCACCCGCGACTGCGCCGTCATCGGGGCCAACACCCGGTTGGAGATCTGGGACTCCCAGGCCTGGACGGAGTACGAGGCCGAGCGCGAACGCGAGTTCGCGAACCTGGCGGAGGAGGTGCTGCCCGGGGTGCTGTGAGTCCGGACACCTTCCGGACCCGCGGCACCGGCGAGTCCACACCCTCGCAGTCGGGGTCCGGCGACGGCCTCCGGACGCGGTGACACGCGCTGGCGCGACTTCCCCGGTGCCAGACCGTCAACGCCGGTCCGCCGAAAGGTGGACAATAGCGGCCGTGTTCGGAGGCCCGCCGGAACCCGGTGAGGCCACGCCACACCGCGGAGCGCACCGGGAGGCCGGGCGCGACCGCGGCGGAACGAGGGGGAGCGCGACAGCGTGGAGGAACGGCACCGCATGGGGGACACCCGGGGGCACGGGGACCAGGGCCCCGAGAACGAGGGCCCGGACGAAGAGGGCACGGTCGGCGACCGCGTCGCGGCCGCCCGCACGGGGGCCGACCCCCTGCACGTCCCGGTCATGCTCGACCGCATCGTGGAACTGCTCGCACCGGCACTGGACCGGCCCGGCGCCGTGTTCGTCGACGGCACCCTGGGCCTGGGCGGCCACTCCGAGGCGATCCTCGCCGCCTGCCCGAACGCCCGACTGGTCGGCGTCGACCGCGACACTACCGCCCTGGAGCGCAGCGCCGCCCGCCTGGCCCCCCACGCCGACCGCGTCCACCTGGTCCACGCGGTCTACTCCGAGATCCCCCGCGCCCTCGACGAGGCCGGGGCCGCACAGGCCGACGCCGTCCTGCTCGACCTGGGCGTGTCCTCGCCCCAGCTCGACGAGACCGACCGCGGCTTCGCCTACGCCCACGACGCGCCGCTGGACATGCGCATGGACCGCACCCAGCCGCTCACCGCCGCCGAGGTCGTCAACACCTACCCGGTGTCCGAGCTCACCCGGGTCCTGCGTACCTACGGCGAGGAGCGGTTCGCCTCCCGCGTCGCCCGCGCCATCGAGCGCCGCCGCGCCCAGGGCCCCATCGACTCCACCCGCGAACTCGCCGAGCTGGTCCGCGAGGCCATCCCCGCCGCCACCCGCCGCACCGGCGGGCACCCGGCCAAGCGCACCTTCCAGGGCCTGCGCATCGAGGTCAACGCCGAGCTGTCCATCCTCGAACGCACCCTGCCCGCGGCCCTGTCCCGGCTGGCCGTCGGGGGGCGCATCGCCGTGCTGTCCTACCACTCGCTGGAGGACCGCCTCACCAAGAAGGCGTTCGCCGCCCTGGCCACCGACACCACACCCGCCGACCTGCCCGTCCCCCTCCCGGACCGGCAGCCCGAGCTACGGCTCCTCACCCGGGGGGCCGAACTCCCCACGGACGAAGAGAACGAACGCAACCCCCGTGCCCAGTCGGCGCGCCTGCGCGCGGCCGAACGGGTGCGACCCGCGCGGCAGTAGGGAGAACACATGAGCACGACCAGGACGGACACCCGCCGCGCCGACAAGCGCAAGGCGCCCGCGCCGCGGCGGACCGCCGCGCGCCCGGCGGCGCCCCCGGCCGCACCCGCACGGGGACCGGCCGCGGCCGCCGCGGCTGCGCGCTCGCGGGCACCCAGGATCCCGTTCGTCCTGCTCATCCTGTGCCTGCTCGGCGGCGCCCTGGTCAGCCTGCTGCTGCTGCGCGGGGTCATCGCCCAGGAGGCGTTCGTCATCTCCAACCTCCAGACCCAGAACCGCGAGCTGTCCTACGAGGAGCAGGGCCTGCGCGGCAGCGTCGCCCACCTGGAGACCTCCGAGCGCATCGCCGAGGAGGCCGAGGGCATGGGCATGGTGCAGGGCGACGCACCCCTGTTCCTGGACCCCGACAGCGGCGAGGTCACCGGGGGGACCGGGAGCACCGCCGGCGGCGGGAGCACCGATTGAGCACTCCCCGACGCCCCCGCGACCCCCGCAGGCCCGGCGGCACCGGCAGGTCCGGTTCCCGCCCGGCCCGCAGCACCTCACAGAACGGCTCCCCGCGCGCCGGCGCGCGGGACTCCAAGGGTGAGGCCAGGTCCCCGCGGGAGGCCCGCACCGCGCCCACCGAACGCCGGCGCCGCCGCCCGGCACCGCCGCCACCGCCCCCGCCGCTGCTGCGCCGCACCTTCCGGCGCGGGGAGCCGGGCAAGCGCATCCGGTTCGGCGGCGCCCTGGTGCTGGCCGTGCTCGTGCTGTTCGCCGGGCGGCTGGTCCAGATCCAGGGCCTGGAGGCCGAGCAGTACGCCGAGGCCGCCGCCGAGCTGCGCCTGCAGACCATCGACATCCCCACCCTGCGGGGTGCGATCACCGACGCCAACGGCGACCCGTTCGCGCTGTCCATGGAGGTGCGCACCGTCTTCGTCGACCCCGAGGAGGTCCGCGAGGACCAGCGCGACCAGCTCGTCGACGAGCTCGCGGCCCGGTTCGACCTCGACGGGGACGAGGTCGCCGCCAAGGTCGACGCCACCCCCAGCCGCTACCAGGTGGTCGCCCGCAAGGTGTCGCCCGGCGACTGGCAGGAGCTGCGCGAACTGGGGCTGCGCGGCGTCGGCGCTGAGGTCGACTACCAGCGCGTCTACCCGGAGGAGACCGGCGCCGCCGACCTGGTCGGCTTCGTCGGCGGCGAGGGCCACGGCCTGGAGGGCCTGGAGGCCTACATGGACTCCGTGCTCGCCGGCGAGGCGGGCAAGCGCCAGGTCGAGGTCGGTGTGGACGGCACCCAGATTCCCATGGCGGGCGGCCTGGTCAAGGACCCCGTCCCGGGCCGGGACGTGCGCCTGACCCTGAACCGGGACGTGCAGTGGTACGTCGCCCAGACCCTGGCCGCCCGGGTGGAGGAGCTCAAGGCCGATGGCGGCAGCGCCATCGTCATGGTCCCCGACACCGGCGAGATCATCGCCATGGCCGACTACCCGACCTACTCGCCCGCGGACATCTCCGCGAGCGGGCCCGAGCAGTGGTCCAACGGGGCGGTCGCCGAGACCTTCGAACCGGGCAGCACCAACAAGGTCATCACCATCGGCGCCGCGCTGGAGGAGGGGCTGACCACACCGGAGACGGTCTACACCGTCCCCTACGCCCTCCAGTACTACGACCAGACCTTCCGCAACTCCAGCAACAACGGCACCCAGCGCCTCACGGTCAACGGGATCATGGCCCAGTCCAGCAACGTCGGCACCATCAAGGTCGCCGACCAGGTGGGCGCCGGGGTCCTGCACCGCTACATGACCGAGTTCGGGCTCGGCCAGCCCACCGGCCTGGCCCTGCCCGGCGAGGAGACCGGCATCCTCACCGACCCCGAGGACTGGTGGGGCACCCAGTTGCCGTCGGTGTCCATCGGCCACAGCGTCACCGTCAACGCCGCCCAGATGGCGTCGGTGTACGCCACCGTCGCCAACGGCGGCGTCCGGGTGGAGCCGCGGGTGGTCGCCGGGACCGTCGACACCGAGGGGAACTTCACCGCCGCCGACGAGGCCGAGCGCACCCGGGTCATCAGCGAGGAGACCGCGGACGCCCTGGCGCTCATGCTGGAGGCGGTCACCAGCGACGAGGGCACCGCGCCCCAGGCCCGCATCGACGGTTACCGGGTGGCGGGCAAGACCGGCACCGCCAACCGGGTCAACCCCGAGACGGGCGGCTACGACGGCGGCGGGTACACCGCGACCTTCGCCGGGTTCGCGCCCGCCGACGCGCCCGAGGTCGTCGTCCAGGTGGTCCTGCACAACCCGCAGGGCACCTACTACGGCGGCGAGGCGGCCGGTCCGGCGTTCAACGACATCATGTCGTTCGCGCTCAAGACCCTGAAGGTCCCGCCGACCGACACCGACCCGCCGGCCATCCGCCTCTTCGAGGAGGAGGGCGGTGACTAGGCCGGGGCAGTGCCTCTTCGGGCCTCCAGAACCCCGCCGGGCGCCCTAGCCGTGCAGGTGCCGCCGCACCGACCGGACGTGCTCCGGCCCGGTGCGGCAGCACCCGCCCACCAGCACCGCCCCGGCCCGGTGCCACTCCACCGCCGCCGCGCCGAACTCCTCCGGCTCCGACACCCCCGTCCAGCGCCGCGCCCGGGCGTCCCACGCCTCGCCCGAGTTGGGGTAGGCCACCGCCGGGAACCCGGCCGCCGCCACCGCCCGCACCAGCTCCGGCACGAACCGCGGCGCCGTGCAGTTCACCCCCACCGCCACCAGCGCCCCCGCCGCGGCCGCCTCGACCACCACCGGCTCCGCGAGCAGCTCCCGCACCGGCGTGCCGTCGCCCAGCCGCTCCCCGTCCCGGCAGGACAGGCTCAGCCACGCCCGCACCCCCGGGGTCTCACCGGCCAGCCGGGCCAGCGCCCGCGCCTCCGCCGCCGAGGGCACCGTCTCGCAGGCCACCAGGTCCGCCCCGGAGCCGGCCAGCACCCGCCACCGCTCCCGGTGCCAGGCGTACAGGCCGTCCTCGTCCAGGCCGTAGGCGCCGGTGTACTCCGAGCCGTCCGCCAGCGCCGCGCCGTAGGGCCCCACCCCGGCCGCCACCAGCCCCGACCCGAACGCGTCGCGCTCGGCCCGGGCCAGCTCCACCGACCGGCGCACCAGACCCAGCGCCTCCGACCGCGACCACCCCCGGGCCACCAGCGCCGGGACGCTCGCCTGGTAGCCCGCCGCCGTCGCCACCTCCGCGCCCGCCTCGAAGTAGGCGCGGTGCACCCGCCGGACCGCGCCGGGGTCCTCGGCCAGCAGCCGCGCCGACCACAGGCCGCCCGACAGGTCGTACCCGTACTCCTCCAGCAGCGTCGCCAGCCCGCCGTCGAGCACCACCGGACGCCCGCCGGACACCGCCTCCGTGACCCGGTCCACCCGCCTCACCCCCGCCCACCACGGTATTCGGGCGGGGCGTGATCGGCCCCGCGCCCGCGCGTGAAATTACCGGCCGGTCCGCTCCAACGGTTACCCTCCACACGTGCCACCGGTAATGCGACCTGAACACACGCCCCTGCGTCCCCTGTCCGACCTCGTGCCGCTGCTCGGCCCGGACGCCGTCCTGCTGCGCCCGGACCTGGCCCCGGACCACCCGGTCCCGGCCCGCGAGGTCCAGGTGCGCGGCATCACCCACGACTCCCGGCGGGCGGGCCCCGGCGACCTGTACGCGGCCCTGCCCGGAACCCGGGTCCACGGCGCCGAGTTCGCCGAGCAGGTCGCCCTGGCGGGGGCCGCCGCCGTCCTCACCGACCCCGAGGGCGCCGACCACGCCGCCGCCACGGGCCTGCCCACGCTCGTCGTCCCCGACGTGCGCGCCGCCCTGGGCACCGTCGCCTCCTGGATCTTCAAGAACCCCTCCGGCGACCTGCTCCTCATCGGCACCACCGGCACCAGCGGCAAGACCACCGTCTCCTACCTGCTGGAGTCGGGCCTGCGCCGCGCCGGGATGGGCACCGGCCTCATCGGCACCGTCGAGATGCGGGTGGGCGACGAGCGCGTCGCCTCCTCCCTCACCACCCCCGAGGCCACCGACCTGCACGGCCTGTTCGCCCTCATGCGCGAACAGGGCGTCACCGGCGCCGCCATGGAGGTCTCCAGCCACGCCCTGGCCCTGGGCCGGGTCGGCGGCGCCCGCTTCGACGTCGCGATCTTCACCAACCTGTCCCAGGACCACCTGGACTTCCACAGCGACCTGCGCGACTACTTCGAGACCAAGGCGCGCCTGTTCACCCCCGAGTACTGCGACATCGCCGTGGTCAACGCCGACGACCGCTTCGGCCGCGCCCTCGTGGACATGGTGCACGGCCAGGGCAAGGTGCCCGTCACCACCTTCGGCGTCGAGGGGTACTCCGACGCCGACCCCGAGACGGCCCTGGCCCCGGACTGGAGCGCCGTCGACGTGCGCCTGGGCGCCACCGGCAGCACCTTCCGCATCGTCGGCCCCGGCGGCATGGAGGCACAGGCCTCCGTCGGCCTGCCCGGGCCCTTCAACGTCTCCAACGCCATGGCCGCCATCGTCGGCCTGGTCGAGGCCGGGCTGCCCCTGGAGACCGCCATCGAGGGCGTGGCCGCCGCCCCCGGCGTCCCCGGGCGCATGGAGAAGGTCCTGGCCCGCGAGACCCCCTCCTCCCTCCAGGACTTCACCGCCCTGGTCGACTACTCCCACAAACCCGGCGCCGTCGAGGCCGTCCTGTCCTCGGTCCGCTCCATCGCCGAGGGCGACGTCACCGTCGTCCTGGGCTGCGGCGGCGACCGCGACCGCGCCAAGCGCCCCCTGATGGGGGAGGCCGCCGCGCGCTTGGCCGACCAGGTCGTCATCACCAACGACAACCCGCGCTCGGAGGACCCCGTCGTCATCGCCACCGCGATGCTGGAGGGCGTCGCCCGCGTCCCCGAGGACGAGCGCGCGCGTGTCACCGTCGAACTCGACCGCGCCGACGCCATCCGCCTGGCCGTCGCCCGCGCCCGGGCCGGCGACGTCATCGTCGTCGCGGGCAAGGGCCACGAGACCGGCCAGTACGTCAAGGGCGAGGTGCTGCCCTTCGACGACCGCGAGGTCCTGCGCGACGCCATCGAGGCGCACCTGTCGGTGAACGTCCGCGAACGCCTGGGCGTCGCCCTGCTGGACGTCCACAAGCCCACCGACGGCGGCTGAGCCGACACCTGGAGCAGCCACCCCGTGCGCTGTGCGCACGGGGTGCGGCTCAGGGTCACGAAGTGGCGGATATTGCCGCCCACAGGCCCTGCCGGGACCCCGGACACCCCAACATGTTCTAAGGTGGGTGCGGCAATCGCAGCCCGAACACCCGCCGCCCACCGGTGGCGCCATGGACGTGGTCGCCCCCGTCACCACCGCGGTGGGACACGGCGCGGCACCTCGTGCTCGCCCGCCCGCGGTGCCATCCCCCGACCCGAGTCCTTTCGACCGGGTGGCCTCCCGTCATCCCGTGGTCGCCGCGGGTCGGGCCTGACCTGAGGAGTGGATTTGATCGCGCTCACGCTCGATCGGATCGCCGAGATCACCGGAACCGCCCTCGGCGGATCCGCCAGCCCCGACACCACCGTCGACGGCCCCGTCGTCATCGACTCGCGGCTGGTGGAACCCGGCTCCCTGTTCGTCGCCCTGGGCGGCGAGCGGGTCGACGGCCACGACTACGCGCGGTCCGCGGTCGAGGCGGGTGCGGCCGCCGTCCTGGCCTCCCGCCCCGTCGACGCGCCCCACCTGCTCGCCGAGGGCGGCGACGACGCGGTCGTCGAGGCGCTGGCCCGGCTGGCCCGGTACACCGCCGACACGCTCGGCGACCCCGCCCGCGGCGCCGACGCCGCCGAGATCATCGGGGTCACCGGCTCCTCCGGCAAGACCACCACCAAGGACCTCATCGCGCAGGTCGTCGGCCGCCTGGGCGCCACCGTCGCACCCGCGGGCTCGTTCAACAACGAGATCGGCCACCCCCTCACCGTGCTGCGCGCCGACACCGGCACCCGCCACCTGGTGCTGGAGGTCGCCGCCCGCGGCCTGGGCCACATCGCCCACCTGTGCCGCGTCGCCCCGCCCCGCATCGGCGTCGTCCTCAACGTCGGCAGCGCCCACATGGGCGAGTTCGGCGACCGCGACGCCATCGCCAAGGCCAAGGGCGAACTCGTCGAGGCGCTGCCCGCGGCCGCCGACGACCGCGGCGGCGTGGCGATCCTCAACTCCGACGACCCCAAGGTGAAGGCCATGGCCGCGCGCACCGCCGCGCGCACCGTGTTCTACGGCACCGGCGAGGACGCCGACGTGCGCGCCACCGACGTCGTCATCGGCGACGGCGGCGCAGCCTCCTTCACCCTGCGCGTGGACGGTGAGAGCGCCCCGGTCCGGCTGACCCTGGTCGGCGCCCACCAGGTCCACAACGCGCTGGCGACCGCCGCCGTCGCCCGCGAACTCGGCATGGACGTCCCCGGTATCGCCGCCGCCCTGGGCGCGGCCACCCCGGTCAGCCGCTGGCGGATGGAGGTCACCGAACACGACGGTGCCACCCTCGTCAACGACGCCTACAACGCCAACCCCGAGTCCATGCGGGCCGCACTGACCACCCTGGGCGCCCTCGCCCGGGGCCGCCGACCCATCGCCGTCCTGGGCCACATGGCCGAACTCGGCGACGAGGGACGCACGGAACACGAGAAGATCGGCGAACTCGCCGCCCGCACCGGGGTCTCCCACCTGATCGTGGTCGGCGACCAGGCCGAGGGGATCGCGGCCGGTGCCGAGCGCACCGGCCGAGAGGGACGGTGGGCGGGAGAGACCGTCCGAGTCGCGGACGCCGCGGCGGCCGCCGCCGCCCTGCGCGCACGGATGCGCGCGGGAGACGTCGTCATTGTGAAGGGATCACGGGTGGCAGCACTCGAAAAGGTTATCGACCTCATCACCGAAGGTGATGTCCGGTGATCGGCATCTCCATCGCGGCGGCGCTGTCGCTGATCGTCTCCATGGCGCTGATGCCGCCGCTGATCAACCTCCTGTACCGGTTCAAGTTCGGCCAGGAGGTCCGCGACGACGGCCCCGAGGGCCACAAGACCAAGCAGGGCACGCCCACCATGGGCGGCATCGTCATCATCCTCGGCGCGGTGATCGGCTACTTCGGCTCGCACCTGGTGCTGTCGCTGGTGCAGCCCTCCGCGACCGGGCCCACGGCCTCCGGCCTGCTGGTGATGTTCCTGTTCGTCGGCATGGGCTGTGTCGGCTTCCTGGACGACTTCATCAAGATCTACAAGCGCCGCAGCCTGGGCCTGCGCAGCGGTGCCAAGATGGTCGGCCAGGCCATCGTCGGCATCGGCTTCGCCTACGGCGTCACGATGTTCCCCAACGGCTACGGCTACACCCCCGCCGCCCCCAGCCTGTCCTTCCTCCGGGACTTCGGCCCGCCCCTGATGATCGGCGTGTTCGTCATCTGGGCGCTGTTCCTCATCGTCGGGTTCTCCAACGCCGTCAACCTCACCGACGGCCTGGACGGCCTGGCCACCGGCGCCACCATCCTGTCGCTGGTCGCTTACGTGATCATCGGCAACTGGCAGCTGCGCCAGTCCTGCGTGTCCTACCTGTCGACCAGCTGCTACACGGTCCGCGACCCCCTGGACCTGGCCGTCGTCGCCTCGGCGGTGCTCGGCTCCTGCATCGCCTTCCTCTGGTTCAACGCCCCGCCCGCCAAGGTGTTCATGGGCGACACCGGCTCGCTGGCGCTGGGCGGCCTCATCGTGGGCCTGGCCATCACCACCCGCACCCAGCTCCTGCTGCTGCTCATCGGCGGCCTGTTCGTCATCATCACCATGTCCGTGATGATCCAGATCACGTCGTTCCGCCTCACCGGCAAGCGCGTGTTCCGCATGGCGCCCCTGCAACACCACTTCGAGCTCAAGGGCTGGGCCGAACCGACCATCGTCATCCGCTTCTGGATCATCCAGGGCCTGTTCGTGGCGGTCGCCATCGGCCTGTTCTACCTCGAATGGATGCCGAGGTAACCCCGGATGTCCCACCACTCCACCACCTCCACCCCCTTCACCGGCCTGGACGTGTGCGTCGCGGGCCTGGGCGTCTCCGGCCCGCCCGTGGTCCGGCTCCTGCTGGAGCACGGGGCCCGCGTCACCGTGGTCGACGGCCGTGACGACGACACCGTCCGCCCGGTGGCCGACGAGCTCGCCGCGGCCGGGGCCGAGGTCGTCCTGGGCGCCACCCCGCTGCCCGAGCGGTGCGACCTCGTCGTCACCTCGCCCGGCTGGCGGCCCGACTCGCCGCTGCTGGTGGCCGCCGCCGAGGCGGGCACCGAGGTCATCGGCGACGTCGAGCTGGCCTGGCGGATCAAACCCGCCGACCAGGTGTGGCTGGCGGTCACCGGCACCAACGGCAAGACCACCACGGTGCGCATGCTGGAGGCGATGCTGCGCGCCGACGGGCGCGAGGCGCTCGCCGTCGGCAACGTCGGCACCCCCGTGGTCGACGCGGTCCGCCCCGACGCCGACGGCCGGTACCCCCGGGTGCTGGCCGTGGAGCTGTCCAGCTTCCAGCTGCACTGGTCCTCCAGCCTGCGCCCGCACGCCGCGGCCGTCCTCAACGTGGCCCCCGACCACCTGGACTGGCACGGCGGCCTGGAACCCTACGCGCGCGCCAAGGGCGCGGTGTTCGCACCCGGCACCCTGCGGGTCGTCAACCTCGCCGACCCCTGGTCGGTGCGCCTGGCCGAGGAGGAGGGCGACCCCCACGCCCCGCTGGTCGGGTTCGGGTTGCGGACGCCGCGCCCGGGCGAGCTCGGCGTGGTCGAGGACCTGCTCGTGGACCGGGCGTTCGTCGACGACCCCGTCTCCAGCGCCGAGGAACTGGCCTCCCTGGCCGACGTGCGCCCGCCCGCCCCGCACAACGTCGCCAACGCCCTGGCCGCGGCCGCGCTGGCCCGCTCCATCGGGGTCGCCCCGGCCTCGGTCAAGGCAGGGCTGGAGGCGTTCGCCCCCGAACCGCACCGCATCGCGTACGTGGCCTCGGTGTCCGGGGTCGACTACGTCGACGACTCCAAGGCCACCAACCCGCACGCCGCCGCCGCGTCCCTGGGCGCCTACGACACCGTGGTCTGGATCGCCGGCGGCCTGCTCAAGGGCGCCGACGTCGACGACCTGGTGGCCGGGGCCGCCCACCGGCTGCGCGGCGCCGTGCTCATCGGCGCCGACCGCGCCCGGCTGCGCGAGGCCCTGGGCAAGCACGCCCCCGACCTGCCGGTCGTGGAGATCGAGGGACCCGCCCCCGGCGCGCCCGAGGGGCACACCGTCATGGACGCGGTCGTCGCCGCCGCCGCCGACCTGGCACAGGAGGGCGACACCGTCCTGCTGGCCCCGGCCGCGGCGTCCATGGACATGTTCACCAACTACCCCGAGCGCGGACGCCTGTTCGCCGAAGCGGTCCACCGACTGCACTGACCGCCCCGACCGCCGCCCCTGTGTGACCACGCACGCACGGGCGGTGATCGGTGTGCGCGGCGCCACCCCTTTCCGGGCCGAAGATGGCCAACACGCGGGAAATGTCCACGGTTCCCGCCCCGCCGTTCGCCACTATTGAGGCGCGCAGGTGCGGAGAGTGGGTGCGGATGGCGACGACGACGATCCCCGGGGTGGCCCGAACCCGGGGGACGACGGTGACCAAGGGGCGCGAGCGCGCCCTGTGGCGGGACTGGGCGGGGGCGCTCGACCGGCCCCTGACCTCCTACTACCTGATCCTGGGCACGGCGGTGCTGCTCATCGCCCTGGGCCTGGTCATGGTGCTGTCCTCGACCATGGTCAAGTCCATCAGCGAGACCGGATCCTCCTTCTCCCTCTTCCAGAAGCAGCTGGTGTCGGCCGCCGTCGGCCTGCCCCTGATGATCCTCGCCTCCCACCTGCCCCAGCAGGTGTTCCGGCTGGTCGGCTACCCGGCCATGATCATCTCGGCCGCGCTGCTGCTCCTCACCGTCTTCCAGGGCGTGGAGGTCAACGGCGCCACCCGCTGGCTCGACATCGGCGGGCTCATCGTGCAGCCCTCCGAGCCCGCCAAGCTCGCCTTCGTCCTGTGGGGCGCCGGCATCCTGGCCCGCAAGGACGAGCTCAACGAGCTGACCGAATGGCGGCACCTGCTCTTCCCGCTGCTGCCCGGCTGCGGCCTGCTCGTGCTGCTCGTGCTGCTCGGCTCCAACCTGTCCACCGCCCTGGTGTTCCTCATCACCTTCCTCGGGCTGCTCTGGGTCATCGGCGCGCCCGGCAAGCTCTTCGTCGCCATGTTCGGCCTCGTCCTGGGCCTGGCCGTCATCGCCATCGCCATCGAGCCCTACCGGATGGCCCGCGTCACCGCCCTGTTCGACCCCACCGCCGACCCGCTGGGCAGCAACATGCAATCGCTGCACGGGCTCTACGCCCTGGGCACCGGCGGCATCCTCGGCGTCGGCATCGGCGCCAGCCGCGAGAAGTGGGGCTTCCTGCCCTTCGCCGAGTCCGACTTCGTGTTCGCCATCATCGGCGAGGAGTTCGGCCTCATCGGCACCCTGCTCCTGCTCGCGCTCTTCGGCGTCCTGGGCTACGCCGGGCTGCGCATCGCCTCCCGGGTCAAGGAGCCCTTCCCCCGCCTGGCCGCCTTCGCCATCGTGACCTGGATCATGGGCCAGACCATGATCAACATCGGCGCCGTCATCGGGCTGCTCCCCGTGACCGGCGTCCCGCTGCCCCTGGTGTCGTACGGGGGTTCGTCGCTGATCACCACCATGGTCGCCCTGGGCGTCCTGCTGTCCCTGGCCAAGACCGAACCCCAGGCGCAGCGGGCCCTGGCGGCCCGGGGTCCCGGTCATGTGCAAAGGGCTCTAAGCTGGCTGGGCCTGGAGAACACCACCGCCGCGGCCACCGGCCGCGCCGGCACCCCGTCCTCCGGGCGCGCCGCCACGGTGCGGGGCCCGCGCACCGCGGCCCCCTCGCGGGGCGGCGGGACCAAGGCCACGTACGACAGCGGACCGACCCCGTCCGGGGACCGGTCGAGGAGGAATCGGCGACGATGAGGGTAGCCCTCGCCGGAGGCGGCACGGCCGGGCACATCGAGCCCGCACTTTCCCTTGCGGACGCGCTGCGGCGCCTCGATCCCACCACGGAGATCCTCTGCCTGGGCACCGAGCGCGGTCTGGAGACCCGCCTCGTGCCCATGCGCGGATACGAGCTCGGCCTGATCCCGGCCGTGCCCCTGCCCCGCAGGCTCACCCCGCAGCTGCTCAGCGTCCCGGGCAAGCTCGCCGGGGCGCTCAGCGCCGCGGGCGACCACCTGGACCGGCTCCAGGCCGACGTCATCGTCGGCTTCGGCGGCTACGTGGCCACCCCCGGCTACCTGGCGGCCCGGCGGCGGCGCGTCCCCATCGTCGTGCACGAGGCCAACCCCCTGCCCGGGCTGGCCAACCGCCTGGGCGCCCGGCTGACCCCCCACGTCTTCACCGGCCACCCCCACACCCAGATCCGCAACGGCCGGTTCATCGGCATCCCGCTGCGGCAGCAGATCACCACCCTGGACCGGCTGGCCATGGGCGACAAGGCCCGCGCCTACTTCGGCCTGCGCCCCGACCTGCCCACCCTGCTGATCTTCGGCGGCTCCCAGGGCGCCCAGCGCATCAACGAGACCGCCTTCGCCTCCCGCGACGCCTTCCGCGACCACGGCGTCCAGGTCCTGCACGTCGTCGGCCCCAAGAACGCCGACGAGCCCCAGGACCTCACCCAGGACGGCGTCCCCTACGTCGCCGTCCCCTACGTCGACCGCATGGACATGGCCTACGCCGCCGCCGACGTCGCCATGTGCCGCTCCGGCGCGCTGACCTGCGCCGAGCTCACCGCCGTCGGCCTGCCCGGCGCGTTCGTGCCGCTGGCCATCGGCAACGGCGAGCAGGCCCTCAACGCCGAACCCGTCGTCCAGGCGGGCGGCGGCATCATGGTGAACAACGCCGACGTCTCCGTCGAGTGGATCACCCGCACGCTCATCCCGCTGCTCACCGACACCGACCGGGTCGTCGGCATGTCCGAGGCCGCCGCCCGCATGGGCCGCCGCGACGCCGACATGGAACTGGCCCGCGAGGTCGCGGCCATCGCCCGCGGCGACCGGCCCACCCCGGAGATGCCCGTCACCGACGACGGCGACGACGACTACTACGACGACGGGAAGGACGCCCGATGAGCCTGGTGCGACCGACCGACCCCGTCCCCGTCGACAAGCTGGGACGCACCCACTTCATCGGCCTGGGCGGCGCCGGCATGTCCGGCATCGCCCGGGTGCTGCTGCAATCGGGCGTCGAGGTCTCGGGCAGCGACGCCCGCGACAGCGACACCCTGCGCGAGCTGGAGGAGATGGGCGCCCGCGTCCACGTCGGCCACGCCGCCGAGCACCTGGGCGACGCCGAGACCGTCGTCGTCTCCTCCGCCGTCCGCGAGACCAACCCCGAACTCGCCGAGGCCCACCGCCGGGGCCTGCGCATCCTGCCCCGCGCCGCCGCCCTGGGCGCCCTGCTGCTGGGCCGCGAGGGCGTCGCCATCGCCGGCACCCACGGCAAGACCACCACCACCTCGATGGTCACCGTCGTGCTCCAACACCTGGGCGTGGACCCCGGCTACGTCATCGGCGGCAAGCTGGTCACCACCGGCCTGGGCGCCGACGCCGGCATCGGCGGCCCCATCGCCGTGGAGGCCGACGAGAGCGACGGCTCCTTCCTCATGCTCTCCCCGAAGATCGCCGTGGTCACCAACGTCGAGGCCGACCACCTGGACAACTACAGCGGCATCGAGGAGATCCACGCCAACTTCGACGCGTTCGTCGACCGCGTGGAGCGCACCCTCATCGTCGGCATCGACGACGAGGGCGCCCGCCGGGTCGCCGCCACCGCGCGCGAACGCGGCAAGAAGGTCCTCACCTACGGCGAGGCGCCCGAGGCCGACTACCGGATCACCCGCATCCGCCCCCGCGGGTTCACCACCGAGTTCACCCTCGCCACCGCCGAGGGCGAGATCGAGGGCACCGTCGCCGTCCCGGGCCGCCACAACGTGCTCAACGCCGCCGCCGCGGTCGCCGTCGCCGACGAGCTCGGCCACGACCTGGAGGTCGCGGTCGAGGGCATCGCCGACTTCGGCGGCGCCGCCCGCCGCTTCGAGCCCAAGGGCGCGGCCGGCGGCGTGGGCGTCTACGACAGCTACGCCCACCACCCCACCGAGCTCGAAGCCGACCTGCGCGCCACCCGCGGCGCCCTGGAATCGTTCGCCGAGGAGGCGGACGAGGCCGGGGAGGACCAGGAGCCGGGCCGCATCGTCGCCGTCTTCCAGCCCCACCTGTTCAGCCGCACCCGGATCTTCGCCAAGGAGTTCGGGGCCGCCCTCACCCTGGCCGACGAGGTCGTGGTGCTGGAGATCTACGCCGCCCGAGAAGACCCCGAACCCGGGGTCACCGCCGAACTCATCACCTCCGAGGTGGGCCACGACCGGGTGCACTACGTGCCCGGGCGCGCCGACGCCGTCCGCCTGGCCGCCGACCTGGCGCGCCCGGGCGACATCGTCCTGACGATGGGCGCCGGCGACGTCACCGAGCTGGGCCCGCTCATCGTGGACCGGCTCGCCGAGGCCGCCGAGGTGGAGGACGTGGCCGAATCCCTCGGCCACGGCGGCGGACGGGACCGGGACTGACGTCGGAGGACACGGGTGAGGGCAGACCACGACGGAGCGGACGGCCAGAGCGGCACCGGCACCGAAGCCGGGACCGGGGCCGCACGGCCACCCGCCGCCGCGGCGGCACGTGAACGGTCCGACCCCTGGAAGGTCGCCTTCGTGGGCCTGCTGGTGGTCTCCCTCGTCTGCGTCGTCACCTGGATACTCCTGGGCTCGCGCCTGCTCGTGGTGCGCGACGTCGCCGTGACCGGCCTGGACCGGGTCGGCCGCGAAGAGGTCGTCTCCGCCGTCGACGTCCCCACCGGGACCCCCCTCATCCGGGTGGACCTGGAGGAGGGCGCCGACCGGGTCGGCGGCCTCGCCCTCGTGGAGTCGGCCACGGTCAGCCGCGGCT
>NZ_JBJJBV010000101.1:0-21003 GCF_045446735.1 Nocardiopsis protaetiae | reverse complement strand
CGTCCAGGTCCACGGCCATGCCTTCGAGCACCCGCCGGGCCTCGGCCCGGCTGGGCCGGGGCCGGACGTAGGTGACGAAGGTGCCGCCGGTGCGGCCCCGGCGCGACTCCACGTAGCCCGCCTCCGCCAGGGCGCGGATGGCCTCGCGCAGCGTGATGCGGCTGACCCCCAGCCGGGCGGCCAGCTCGCGTTCGGCCGGGAAGCGGCCCCCGTGCGGGACCACGCCCAGCCGGATCGCCGACAGCAGGCGCTCCACCGTCTCCTCGAAGGCGTTGCCCGCCCGCACCGGCCGGAACACGGCCTCGGCCGCCGGTCCCGCCTCCTCGACGGTGGGCTCGGCGTTCGTCCTCACCACGTTCCTCTCATCGGGCGCCCCGCGCGCCGGTGGCACCAGCCTACGGGCGCGACGGGCCGGAGCCGGTGCGGCCCCGTCCCGTCGCGCCGGTCGTGCCCGGGTGTCACTTCAGCTCGGCCTCGGCCTGCTCGATGAGCGCGAACTCCTCCTCCGGCGCGTTGGCCACCAGGTGGTGGCGCGAGTAGAACCAGAAGTAGGCCAGGAACACCACGAAGATCCCCGCGGTGATCGCCGCCCCCACCATGTCCACGAAGAACGTGGCCACCACCGCGCACAGCGCCAGAGTGAACGCGATCCCCGTGGTGACCGCCCCGCCCGGGGTGCGGTAGGGCCGCTCCAGCTCCGGCTCGCGGCGGCGCAGCACCATGTGCGACAGGGTCATCAGCACGTACGACACCGTCGCCCCGAACACCGCGATGTTGATCAGCCGGTCGCCGTCGGCCACCGTCACCGCCAGCACGAACCCGATGGTGCCCGGCACGATCAGCGCCAGGTAGGGGGTGCGGCGGCGGCCGGTCACCGACAGCCAGCGCGGCAGGTACCCGGCCCGGGACAGGGCGAACAGCTGCCGCGAGTAGGCGTAGATGATGGAGAAGAACGACGCCACCAGCCCGGCCAGGCCCACGTAGTTCACGAAGTCGGCCAGCAGGGTGTTGCCGCCGTAGGCCTCGCGCAGCGCCTCGGGCAGCGGGTTGCTGGAGGAGGCCATCACCGACGCGCCCGCCCCGCCCGGGGCCAGCAGCAGCATGCCGGTGGCGGTGACCATGAGCACGAGCATCGCGCCGATGATGCCGCGCGGCATGTCCCTGCGGGGCTCGCGCGCCTCCTCGGCGGCCAGCGGCACGCCCTCCACGGCCAGGAAGAACCAGATTCCGAAGACGAAGGCCCCGAGGATCCCCACGTAGCCGTAGGGCAGGAACGCGCTGGCGCCGAACGCCGCGGTGGGTTCGATATCGAAGAGGTTGGCCGGGTCGAACCTGGGGACCATGCCCACGATGAACGCCACCAGCGCCACCATGGCCACACCGGTGATCACGAACATCACCCGCAGCGCCTCGCCCACACCCCACAGGTGGATGCCGACGAAGATCAGGTAACAGACCAGGTAGACGGGCCAGGCGTTGGTGAGCCCGAACAGGCCCAGCGCCTCCACATACCCGCCGATGAACACGGCGATGGCCGCCGGGGCGATGGCGTACTCGATGAGGATCGCGGTGCCGGTGGCGAACCCGCCCAGCGGCCCCAGGGCGCGCCGGGCGAACCCGTACCCGGCCCCGGCGGTGGGCAGCGCGGAGGCGAGTTCGGCCAGGCCCAGCACCATGCACAGGTACATGGTGCCCATGAGCAGGGTGGCGATGAGCAGCCCGCCCCAGCCGCCCTCGGCCAGGCCGAAGTTCCACCCGGCGAAGTCGCCGGAGATCACGTAGGCGACGCCCAGCCCGGCGAGCAGCAGCCAGCCGGCCGCGCCCCGCCGCAGCCGGCGGCGTTCGAGGTAGTCGTCGTCGGCGCGGGAGAAGTCCGCGCCCTGGATGTGCAGGGGACTCTTGCCGTCGGACACTGGGGGCCTCCCGGAGGGGTGACGGGTGACGGGGGTGACGAAGGTGCAACTAAAGGTATATGGACAGTCCTTTTCAATTGCGGGAGATGCTCCGCCCCTGGCCTGGTGCTTGTCAAGGGGGTTAACGCGCTATTGACACGCACTTACCGTGCTGGTTATCTGGCCCCAGATAAGGTCTGATCCCGATCCAAAAGCGTCCGCACCGGCACCCCCCGAAGGAGCCCCCAGGTGAGATCGCACGCCGACCCCCGCCGATCCCCGCTGACCGTGGACGAGCTGCGCGCGGCCGTCGCGGACGGGACCGTCGACACCGTCCTGGTCGCCTTCCCCGACATGCAGGGCCGCCTCCAGGGCAAGCGCCTGTCCGCCCGGTTCTTCCTGGAGGAGGTCCTCGAACACGGCACCGAGGGCTGCAACTACCTGCTCGCCGTGGACGTGGACATGAACACCGTCGACGGCTACGCCATGTCCTCCTGGGAGACCGGCTACGGCGACTTCGCGATGGTCCCCGACCTGGCCACCCTGCGCTTCACCCCGTGGGCGGAGGGCGCGGTCATGGCGGTCGCCGACCTCTCCTGGCACGACGGCACCCCGGTGGCGGCCTCCCCGCGCGCGATCCTGGACCGCCAGCGCGCCCGGCTGGCCGAACGCGGCTGGGCGGCGATGGTCGGCACCGAGCTGGAGTTCGTGGTCTACCGCGACAGCTACGAGCAGGCCTGGGACCGCGGCTACCGCGGCCTGACCCCCGCCAACCAGTACAACGTCGACTACTCGGTGCTGGGCGGCGCCCGGGTGGAACCGCTGCTGCGCCGCATCCGCAACGAGATGGCCGGGGCGGGCCTGTACGTGGAGTCGGCCAAGGGCGAGTGCAACCTGGGCCAGCACGAGATCGCGTTCCGGTTCGACGAGGCCCGCGCCACCTGCGACAACCACGCCATCTACAAGAACGGCGCCAAGGAGATCGCCGCCCAGGAGGGCATGGCGATCACCTTCATGGCCAAGCCCAACGACCGCGAGGGCAACTCCTGCCACATCCACATCTCGCTGCGCGGCACCGACGGCTCGCCGGTGCTGGCCGAGGGCCGGGGAGGAGAAGGGGGCGGGGGACTGTCGGAGACCGGGCGGCACTTCCTGGGCGGCCAGCTCGCCGCGCTGCGCGAGTTCACGCTGCTGCTGGCGCCCAACATCAACTCCTACAAGCGCTACGTGCCGGGCAGCTTCGCACCCACCGCCGTCGCCTGGGGCCACGACAACCGCACCTGCGCGCTGCGCCTGGTCGGCCACGGGCCCTCGCTGCGGGTGGAGAACCGGGTGCCCGGCGGCGACGTCAACCCGCACCTGGCGGTGGCCGCGCTGATCGCCGCGGGGCTGCACGGCATCGAGAACCGGATCGAGCCGGGCGAGCCCTTCGCGGGCAACGCCTACGCCTCCGGGCTGCCCACCGTCCCCTCGACCCTGCGCGACGCGCTGGAGCTCTGGGAGGGGAGCGAGCTGGCCAAGGAGGTGTTCGGGGAGGAGGTCGTGGCCCACTACGCCAACAACGCGCGGGTGGAGCTGGCGGCGTTCGAGGCGGCGGTCACCGACTGGGAGATGTACCGCGGCTTCGAGCGCCTGTGACCGTTGGTGGGAAAAACCATCAGCAGTGCTGAACATCAGCATCGCTGAGCACCTGAGCACCTGAGCACCTGAACGCCCGAATGCCTGAACGCCCGAACATCTGATCCGCAGGAGCGCCGAACGGCAGCGGTGCTGAGTGTCAGCACCCTGGAACGTCAGCGCCACTGAAAGTCAGTACTCCTGAACATCACCACCACTGAACATCAGCACCGCCGCACACCGACAGGGGGGACCATGGCCGCCGACGCGCCGCCACCGACCGCACAGCGGGTCGTCGACCCGACCACCGAGGAGGTCATCGCGACCGTCCCTCTGGCCACCGCCGCCGACACCGACGCCGCGGTCGCCCGCGCCCGCGCCGCGTTCCCCGCCTGGCGGGCCACCGCCCCGGGCGAGCGGGCCCGGCTGCTGCGGGCCGTCGCCGACGCGATCGACGCCCACCTGGACGAGCTCGCCGACCTGGAGGTCCGCAACGCCGGGCACCCCGTCGGCCAGGCCCGCTGGGAGGCGGGCAACGCCCGCGACGTGTTCCGGTACTACGCCGCCGCCCCCGAGCGCGCGGCCGGGCGGCAGATCCCCGTCCCCGGCGGGTGGAGCGTCACCTTCGCCGAACCCCTGGGCGTGGTCGGCGTCATCGTCCCGTGGAACTTCCCCATGCCGATCCTGTCCTGGGGCACCGCGCCCGCCCTGGCCGCCGGGAACACCGTCATCGTCAAACCCGCCGAGCTCACCCCGCTCACCGCCCTGCGCATCGGAGAGCTGGCCCGCGAGGCGGGGCTGCCCGACGGGGTGCTCCAGATCCTGCCCGGCGCCGGTCCGGTGGTGGGGGACCGGCTGGTGCGCCACCCCGACGTCGCCAAGATCGTGTTCACCGGCTCCACCCGGGTCGGCAAGGGCATCATGGCGGCCGCCGCCGAGGACCTCACCCGGGTCACCCTGGAGCTGGGCGGCAAGAGCGCCAACATCGTCTTCGCCGACGCCGACCTGGACAGGGCCGCCGCGGCCGCGCCCTACGCCGTGTTCGACAACGCCGGCCAGGACTGCTGCGCCCGTTCCCGGCTGCTGGTCCAGGCGAGCGTGTACGACCGGTTCCTGGAGCTGCTGCGCCCGGCGGTGGAGGCCGTCGCCGTGGGCGACCCGCGCGACCCGGACACCGAGGTCGGGCCGCTCATCTCCGCAGCCCAGCGCGACCGGGTCGCCGCCTACGTGGACGGGGCCACCGTGGCCTTCCGCGGAAAAGCGCCCGAGGGGCGGGGGTTCTGGTACCCGCCGACGGTGCTCACCACCACCGACCCGGCCGAGCCCGCCTTCCGGGAGGAGATCTTCGGCCCGGTGGTGTCCGTCCTGCCCTTCGAGGACGAGGCCGACGCGGTGCGCATCGCCAACGACACCCCGTTCGGCCTGGCCGGGTCGCTGTGGACCCGCGACGTGGGCCGCGCCCTGCGGGTCTCCCGGCAGGTACGGGCCGGGAACCTGTCGGTCAACTCCCACTCGGCGGTGCGCTACTGGACGCCGTTCGGCGGCATGGGCCAGTCCGGCATCGGCCGCGAGCTGGGGCCCGACGCGCTGGACGCGTTCACCGAGACCAAGACCGTCTTCCTCTCCGACGACACCTGATTTCTCCGACCACACTCGACTGACCTCTCCGACCACACCCGACCCGGGACACCCGACCCACCCCCTTCCCACCCCTTTCCTTTTCCGGAACCTCCGACGACAGCCGAGGGAGCACCACAACAGATGAACCGTTTCGAGGGCCGCGTCGCCGTCATCACCGGGGCCGCCGGGGGCATCGGCCGGGCCACCGCCCGCAGGCTCGCCGCCGAGGGCGCCCGCATCGTCGCCGCCGACCTGGACGAGGCGGCGGGCCGCGCGGTCGCCGAGGAGGCCGGCGGCACGTTCGTGCGCACCGACGTCACCGACGAGAAGGAGGTGGAGGCGCTCTTCGCCGCCGCCAAGGAGACGTACGGCAGCGTGGACGTCGCGTTCAACAACGCCGGGATCTCCCCGCCCGACGACGACTCCATCCTCACCACCGGCATCGACGCCTGGCGCCGCGTCCAGGAGGTCAACCTGACCTCGGTGTACCTGTGCTGCAAGTACGCGCTGCCGCACATGCGCGAGCAGGGCCGGGGGTCGATCGTCAACACCGCGTCGTTCGTCGCGACCATGGGCGCCGCCACCTCCCAGATCTCCTACACCGCCAGCAAGGGCGGGGTGCTGGCGCTCAGCCGGGAGCTGGGCGTGCAGTTCGCCCGCGAGGGGATCCGCGTCAACGCGCTGTCGCCGGGGCCGGTGAACACGCCGCTGCTGCGCGAGCTGTTCGCCAAGGACCCCGAGCGGGCGGCCCGCCGCCTGGTGCACGTGCCGCTGGGCCGGTTCGCCGAGGCGGAGGAGATCGCCGCCGCGGTGGCGTTCCTGGCCAGTGATGACGCCTCGTTCATCACCGCGTCCAACTTCCTGGTGGACGGCGGTATCTCCGGGGCCTACGTCACCCCGCTGTAGCGGCGCGGCCGACACGGCAGCAACGGGAACAACAGCAACAACGGCAACAGCAACAACAACAGAAACAGCAGGAACAGAAGGGAGGCGCGCCGTGGCCGCGCCCGTCATCGGGATCTCCGCCTACGCCGAACGCGCCCGCTGGGGGGTGTGGGACACGGCCGCCGCCCTCCTCCCGCAGGAATACGTGGACGCGGTCGCCGCCACCGGAGCGGTGCCCGTCCTGCTGCCCCCGGTCGCGAACGCGGCCGGGGCGGTCCGCGCCCTGGACGGGCTGCTGCTGGCGGGCGGCGGCGACATCGACCCCGCCCGCTACGGCGCCGAGCGCGCCGAACGCACCGCCGGGGTGCAGCGGGCGCGCGACGCCGCCGAGGACGCGCTGCTGACCGCCGCCCTGGACCGGGGCCTGCCGGTGCTGGGGGTCTGCCGGGGGATGCAGCTGCTCAACGTGTTCCGCGGCGGCAGCCTGCACCAGCACCTGCCCGACACGGTCGGCCACGACGGGCACCGCAAACGCACGGGGGTGTTCGACCCCCACCCGGTCACGGTCGCGGAGGGCACGCTCACCGCCCGCGTGCTGGGGCGCACCCGCCTGGACGTGCCGTCCTACCACCACCAGGCGGTCGCCGACCTGGGAACGGGGGTGCGGGCGACCGCGTGGGCCGACGACGGCACCGTCGAGGCCCTGGAGTACGAGGGCACCGACACCGTCCTGGGCGTGCAGTGGCACCCGGAGATGGGCACCGACCCGAGCCTGTTCGCCTGGCTCACGCGGCTGGCGGCGGCGCGGCCGGCGGCGGTGTGACCGACGACAGTACCCGGGCGGCCCGGGAGTCCGAGTTCGCCGCCCGGCGCAGCAGTGGCCGGGGCGGCCGCGGCAGGGCCCGCATCGCCGCCGTCCGCAGCGCCGCCCCGGCCCGTGAACTCGGGATGACGGTGCGCAGCGACGCCGGTCCCACCCCGCCGACCTCGGTGAGCTGGCCCGCGTCACCCTGGTGCTGGGCGGCCTGGGCGACTGCGTGGTCCTGCTCGGCGACCGCCCCGCGGACGAGCTGCGCGCGGCCGCCCTGGCCGCCGCCTACACCGCCCTGGGCCTCCCGCCCGGACCCGCCCCGGCCCCGGAACAGCCCCTCTGACCAGAGGTGGCCGACCGGGTGCGGTGCGCTCCGGCACGGTTGTGTCTCGTTCGCCCGGTCGCACCCGCCCCGCCTTTCCAGGCCTCGCGGCCCGGACCTATGCTTCTTGCCGGGTGCGCGCGCATCCGGGGGAGGGGGACGGATGAGCCATAACGAGTTCGGCGGCGAAGCGCAACGGCGCCGCGAGGAGCAACAGCAGCGGCAGGACGAGTACGTCGAGAGCCAGAAGGAAGAGATACGGCACCAGCAGGCCGAGCAGAGGGCGGCCGAGCAGAGGGCGGCCGAACGCAAGTGGCTCGAACAGCAGCGGGACGGCGGCCACGGGTCCACTCCTCCCGGCCCTCCCGGCCCTCCCGGCTCGCAGGGCGGCGGACCCAGGCCCCTGCGGCACGGCTGGCCTCCTCCGCAGGAGGGAGGACACGGGCCCGCGCCCGCGCACCACCCTCCGCCCGCCCACCCACCCCTACCCGGTCACCATCCGCCGCCCACGCACCACCCCCCGCCCGAGCATCCCGGCCCGCCCCTCCCGCACGACCCGTCCGTACGGCCGGGCGCCTTCCGGCGCGGCTGCCTCCTCGGCGCCGGCTGCCTGGTCGTCCTCCTCGGCTTCCTGGCCCTGTGGCTGATCGGCCCCTCCCTCTTCTTCGGCTCCGGAGGGGCGAACACCACCGGTGCCGTCACCACCGCCATCTGCGACAAGCGCGAGGACGGCGCGGACCTGGTCCTGACCACCGGCGCCGGCGAGTTCGTCCTGGGCGACACTCCCAAGAAAACGGCTCGCGAACAGTTCGACGAACTGGAGGTCGGCGGTGTCCACGAGATCGTCTACCGCATCGAGCCGGGCTCCGACGCGCCGCCGGTGACCACCGGGGTGCTCGACGCCGCCGCCGACGCCATCACCACAGGGAGCTGCACGTGACCGCCCCCCGTACCGATGTGCTCGTCGTCGGCGGGACCGGCGTGGACACCATCGTCCGCGTCCCCGACCTCGCCGTGCCCGCGGGCGACTCCGCGCAGGTGCCCCCGGTCCTGGACCACGTGGGGCACACCGGCAACGGCGTCGCCCTGGGCCTGCACCACCTGGGCCGGGCCGTGGAGTTCATCGACTTCCTGGGCGAGGACCTCCAGGGCCGCATGGTCCTGGAGCGGTACGAGAAGGAGGGGCTGGCCTTCTCCCACACCGTGTCCCCGCACGGCACGCCCCGCGGGGTCAACCTCGTCGACGACCAGGGGCGGCGGTTCTCCTTCTTCGACGCCCGCCATCCCGCCGACCTGCGCCTGCCCAGGGAGTTCGCGCTGCCGTTCCTGGAGCGCGCCCGCCACGTGCACATGTCGATCGTCGGCCACAACCGCGACCTGTTCGCGGACCTGGCCGCCCTGGACGCCACCGTCTCCACCGACCTGCACGACTGGGACGGCGAGAACCCGTACCACCTCGACTACGCCCTGAACGCGGACCTGGTGTTCATGAGCGCCGCGGCGGTGCACGGCCGGGTCGACGGGGTCCTGGCGCGGATCCTGGAACGCGGCCGAGCCCGGCTGGCCGTCGCCACCGACGGGGCCGCAGGCAGCCGGGTGCTGGAACGCGGCCGGGACCGGCCCCGGCACTTCCCCGCGGTGGCGCCCGAACGCCCCGTGGTGGACGCCAACGGCGCGGGCGACGCCTTCATCTCCGGGTTCCTGCACCGGTACCTGGCGGGCGCCCCGGTGGCGGAGTGCGCGCTGGCCGGGGCGGTGGCGGGCGCGTTCACCTGCACCACCGCCGGGACCCACACCGCGTTCGCCGACGCCGCCGAGCTGGACCGCCTGACGGTCGCCGCCGCGGCCGCCTGGCCCGCAGCGGACCGGCCCTAGGCACTGTTTTTGGGCGGGTCAGGCCGTGGAGCCGGATCCGGATCGAGGCCACCCGCACGGTCCCGTCGAAGACCGCGGCCCGCTTGTCGCAGCGGGTCGCGACCGCCCGGACTTCCAAAAAACAGTGCTCAGGCCCCGCCCCGGACGGGCCCTGGGCCCCGGACCCCGGACCCCGGACGGGGATCAGGCCGGGTAGGGCCAGGGCCCGGACTGCGGGGCGGGCGGCATCGTCCACTCCCGCAGCACCTCCGACTCCACCCGCACCCGGGTCCGCAGCGAGTCCGCGCCCTTGCCCTGCGGCAGCCGCTCCAGGTCCGCGGCCAGCGAGCGCAGCGTGGCCTCCGCCGCCGCGGGGTTGCCCTGGAGCCGGTGCAGCCGGGCGATCTCCAGCCGGAACGCCAGCGTTCGGGGGTCGTCGGCGCCCATCACCCGGGTCATGTCGGGCAGCAGCATCAGCGCCTCCCACAGCGCCGCCCCGTGGTCGCCCATCTCGCCCAGCCGGTAGGCGATCTCGAACCGGGTGGTGAGCGTGTCCGGGTGGTCCGGACCCAGCACCCGCGACCGGTCCGGCAGCAGCCTGCGGTGCTCGGACAGCGAGGCCGCGTCGTCCCCCAGGTCCCCCAGGGTGTTGGCGATGGCCCGGCGGGTCGCCAGGGTGTCGGGGTGGTCGGGCCCCAGGATCCGGACGCGGTCGCCCAGCAGGCGCCGGTGCTCCTCCAGGGCGCCCCGGTGGTCGCTCACCGCCGACAGGTGGTCGGTGATGTTCTCCCGGGCGGTGAGGGTGTGGTCGTGGCCGGGGCCCAGCACCCGGGACAGGTCCGGCAGGACGGCGCGGTAGGCGGCCAGCGCGGCCTCGTGGTCGTTCAGCTCGCCCAGCTGGTAGGCGATCTGGAACCGGGTGCCCAGGGTGTCGAGGTGGTCGGCGCCCAGCGCCGCCGCCTGCTCGGGCAGCAGGGAGCGGTACTCGTCCAGGGCGGCCCGGTGGTCGCCCAGGCCCTCCTTGCAGGCCGCGATGCGCGACCGCACCTTGAGGGTCCGCGGGTGGCCGGGGCCCAGCGACTCGCGCAGCCGGGGCAGCAGGCGCTCGTACCCGGCCAGCGCCGCGGCGTGGTCGCCGCCCTCGCGCAGCCGGTCGAAGACCGCCGACTCCGAGCGCAGGGACTCCGCGGACTCGGGGAACGGGGCGCTCCGCCCCGCCGGGACGCCCGTCCCCTTGCCCCCTGCCGGGCCGACCGCCCCCATGCTCCCCGCCGGAACCCCTGTTCCCATCGTCCCCGCCGGGATCCCCGTTCCCGGGGTCCCCATCGGCACCCCGTACGCCGGCGCACCGGTCCCATAGGACGGGATGCCGCCCGAGGGGGCGCCCACCGGACCGCCGCCGCCGTACACCGGGCGCTCCACCGGTCGCTCTACCGGCTGCTCCACCGGCGGGGGCGTGCCCGCCCCCGTCCCCGGACCGCCCGCGGGCCCCTCCCCGAACACCGGCCAGTCCACCTCCGGGTCGACGTCCCCGACCATCTCGGCGACCTGCCGCGGGGTAGGCCGCTGCGCCGGGGAGTGCCGCCAGCAGCGGGCGATGACCGCCCGCAGCCCGGCCGGCACGTTCTCCGGGAGCTCCGGCGGCGGACCGATGAGGTTGCGCACGATCCCGGCCAGCGTGGGCGCGTCGAACGGATTGCGCCCCACCGCCGCGTGGGCCAGCACCGTGCCCAGCGAGAACATGTCCGAGCCCGGGCCCACCTCCAGCGCGTCCACCTGCTCGGGCGACATGTACAGCGGGGTGCCCAGGGTGGCCCCGGTCCGGGTCAGCCCGGAGGAGTCCCCGGTGGGCCGGGCGATGCCGAAGTCGATGATGCGCGGCCCGTCCGAGGCCATCAGCACGTTCGCGGGCTTGAGGTCGCGGTGGGTCAGCCCGGCTCCGTGGATCGCCTCCAGGCCCTCGGCCAGGCCCACCGCCAGCACCCGCAGCGCCGCGTGCGGCAGCGGCCCCCGCTCGGCCAGCACCTCGTGCAGGGACGGGCCGGGGATGAACGCGCTGACGATCCACGGCGGGTCCCCGTCGGGGTCGGCGTCCACCACCGGCGCGGTGTGGAACCCGCCCACCCGCGCGGCGGCCGCCGCCTCCCGGGCGAACCTGCCACGGAACTCGGCGTCGCCCGCGTACTGGGGCAGGATCACCTTCACCACGACCTTGCGGCCCGCGGCGGTGCGCCCCAGGTAAACCCGCCCCATGCCGCCCGCGCCCAGGCGGTGGGTCAGCCGGTAGCGGCCGATGCGTTCGGGGTCTGTCGGATCCAGCGGCTGCACGGGCGGAGGTCCTTCTGGCGCGTCGGGGCGGGGGCGGGTCCGGGCTCGGGGGACGAGCGTCTCACCGCTGCCGTCCAGCCTAGGGGTTCGGGATTCCCGGAACCTCCCGCGGCGTCCGTCCCCGTGACCGGTGGTGACGCGGATTTCACCGGGATTCAGGGTGCACGAAACACGGACCGGCGGCCGGGCCGGGCACAGTGGGCCGTAGTCTTGGCCGCTGGGAGGGCTTGTGGGAGGGTTTGTGAGCGACGCATGGTTCGAGGAGCGCACCTATCGGCACACCGACTGGACGCCGGAGCGGCTCCTGGACCTCAAACGGCGGCGGGGCCTGACCGTCAGCCTGGTCATACCGGCCCGCAACGAGGAGGCCACCGTCGGGGGCATCGTCTCCCGGGTGCGGGCCGCCCTGGTGGAGCGCACGCCGCTGCTCGATGAGATCGTCGTCATGGACTCCGACTCCACCGACGACACCGGCCGGGTGGCCGCCGCGGCCGGGGCGACCGTGCACCGGGTGGTCGACGTCCGTCCCGACCTGGGGCACCGGCGCGGCAAGGGCGAGGCGATGTGGAAGTCGCAGTTCGTCACCTCCGGCGACGTCATCGCCTTCCTCGACGCCGACCTCGTGGAGTGGGACACCCACTTCGTCTCCGCCCTGCTGGGGCCGCTGCTCACCGAACCCGGGGTGCGGCTGGTCAAGGGCTTCTACGACCGGCTGCTGGACCTGCCCGGCGGCACCCGGGTCAGCCACGAGGGCGGTCGCGTCACCGAACTGGTCGCCCGCCCCACCCTGGCGCTGCGCTGGCCCGCCCTGTCCGGGGTGGTCCAGCCGCTGTCGGGGGAGTGGGCGATCCGCCGGGAACTGTTCGAGCAGCTGTCGGTGCCCACCGGGTACGGCGTCGAACTGGCCGTGCTCATCGACACCCACCTGCGGTGCGGCGTGGACGCCGTGGCCCAGGTCGACCTGGGGCGGCGCGCCCACCGGCACCAGTCGCTGCGCGGCCTGAGCGCCATGGCCACCGAACTGCTCGCCATCGCCGACCGGCGGTGCGGGATCGAACACGGCGAGGCGGTGGCGATCCGCCGGTTCGACGCCTCCGACGGACACGGGCGTCCGCACACGGGTACGGTCAGTACGGTGGAGCGCCCGCCGGCCGCCGGGGTCGGACCGGAGCGCCCGCGCGTGCTGGGAGGAGCTGTCGGTCGGTGATGAGGCTGCGGGGCCGGGAGTACGGTGAACACGAGTCGCTGGTGATGGCGATCGTCAACCGGACCCCCGACTCCTTCTACGACAAGGGCGCCACCTGGGACGACGGGCCCGCCTTCGAACGGGTCCGCAGGGTCGTCGCCGAGGGCGCCGACATCGTGGACATCGGGGGGATCAAGGCCGCGCCGGGCGAGGAGATCGACGCCGATGAGGAGAAGCGCCGGGTCGTCGACTTCGTCGCCGCCGTCCGCGCCGAGTTCCCCGACCTCGTCATCAGCGTCGACACCTGGCGGGCCTCGGTGGGGCGCGCGGTCTGCGAGGCCGGGGCCGACCTGCTCAACGACGCCTGGGGCGGCTACGACCCGGGGCTGGCGGAGGTCGCCGCCGAGTTCGGGGCCGCGCTGGTGTGCACCCACACCGCCGGGGTCACCCCGCGGACCCGGCCGCACCGGGTGCGCTACCCGGACGTGGTCACCGACGCGATCGACTCCACGGTCGCCCTGGCCGAGCGGGCGGTGGCGCTGGGGGTGGACCCGGGGTCGGTGTTCATCGACCCGGCGCACGACTTCGCCAAGAACACCTGGCACTCGCTGGAGCTGACCCGCCGCCTGGACGAGATGACCGCCACCGGGTGGCCGGTGCTCGTGTCGCTGTCGAACAAGGACTTCGTCGGTGAGACCCTGGACCTGCCCGTGGGGGAGCGCCTGACCGGAACGCTGGCGGCCACCGCCGTGTGCGCCTGGCACGGCGCCCGGGTGTACCGGGTGCACGAGGTCGTCGAGACCCGGCAGATCCTGGACATGGTCGCCTCGATCCGCGGGGTGCGGCCGCCCGCGCGGACCGTGCGGGGGCTGGCGTGAGGGGCCGCCGCCCCGGGAGGGGGGACCGTTGATCGTCGCCACCGCCGTGTGCCCGTCGCCGCCGCTGCTCCTGCGGGAGCTGACCGGCGGCCGGGACGTGGCCGCGGACCTGCGCAAGGCGTGCGAGGAGGCGGTCGGGGCGCTGCTCGCCGCCGCCCCGGACGTGATCGTGGTGCTGGGCGCCGACGAGCGCTCGGCCGAACGGGTCGAGGGGCGTATCGCGCTGTCGGCGTTCGGCGGGCCGGGGGAGCGGGTCCCCGCGGCCGAGGCGCTGCCGACCTCCCTGGCGGTGGCCCGCCGCCTGCTGGACGACCTGGGCGCACCCGTGCCGGTGGAGATGGGCACCATCGCGTTCGACGCCGGCCCCGCCGAGACCGCCGACCGGGGCCGGGCGATCGCCGGCCGGCCCGAACGGATCGGACTGCTGGTCATGGCCGACGCGGGCGCCCGGCGCGGCCCGCGCGCCCCCGGCCACCTGGACGAACGCACCTTCCCGGTGGACGAGGCGGTCCGCGCCGCCCTGGCCGCGGGGGACACGGCGGCGCTGCTGGATCTGGACCCCGCGCTGTGCGCGGAGCTGCTCATCGGCGGCCGCTCCGCCCTCCAGGCCCTGGCGCACGCCCGGTCCGATGACCCGGTCGCCGGGGCCCGCCTGCTCTACGCCGACGACCCCTTCGGGGTGATGTACCTGGTGGCGTTCTGGCCGGGGACACCGCGATGAGGGTCCTGCTCAACGAGATCGCCCCGCGCACGGCCGCCCCGGGCACCAAGGTCTCGGGCGAGGCCTTGGCGGTGCTGTACGCCCACCCGGAGCGGTGGACGCGCGCGAACATGGTCGCCACCCTGGACGGGGCGGGCACCGGCCCGGACGGGCTGACCGGGTCCATCAACACCGAGCCCGACCACGAGGTCTACCGGCTGCTGCGGGACCTGGCCGACGTCGTCCTGGTGGGCGCCGGCACCGCCCGCGCCGAGGGCTACCGGCGCCCGGGGCCGCGGGTGCGGCCGGGCCGCACCCCGTGCCCGGACGTGGCCGTGGTGAGCCGCTCGGCGCTGGTGCCCCCGGGCCTGGCCGCCCCGGCCGAGGGCCGCGGCGGCGCCTGGATGGTCACCCGCGCCGGAGCGGGCGAGGAGGCGATCGAGGGCGCCCGCGCCCTGCTGGGCGCCGACCGCGTCCTGGTGCACGGCGACGCCGAGGTGGACCTGGCCGCGGCCCTGGCCGACCTCGCCGACCGCGGGCTGTCCCGGGTGCTGTGCGAGGGCGGCCCCTCCCTGCTGGCCGACGTGGCCGCCCACGGCCTGCTGGACGAGCTGTGCCTGACCACGGTGCCGCTGCTGGCGGGCGGCGACGCCCGCCGCATCGCCTTCGGCGTCCCGGCCGACCTGGAGCTGCACCCCCGCCTCATCCTGGAGGCCGACGGCACCCTCCTGCACCGCTTCGTCCGCCCCGCCCCCTAGGAGCCCGCGATGGACGTCCTGCGCGAGCAACTGGTGGACGCGGTGATCGGGCGCACGCACATCGACCTGCCGATGGCCGCCGCCCAGGCCCTGGCCCGGGGGCTGGACTCGCCGTCCCTGCGGGAGGTGGCCGGGCTGGGCCGCACCGACCCGGCGGAGGAACCGTTCACCGAGGCGCTGGCGGAGCTGGGCCTGTCCTGGCCCGGCTACGGGGAGGCCCACCTGCACGCGGCGCGCCGCGTCTGCTCCCGCCTGCTCGCGGAGGCCGCGGAGGCGGCCGACCCGGCCGAGGTCGCCGGGGCCGCCGAAGAGGTCTACCACCACCTGTGCGCGAACGCCTCCTGGGGCGAGGGCGAGTACGACCACCTGGGATTCCTCCACCTGACGCTGGAATGGGAAGCGGCGCGGGACGGCGGCCCCACCGCGGAGCGGGGTCGGTCCCTCGTCGCCCGCTTCCGGGAGCTGGCCCGGACGCTGCTGGAGTCGGAGGGCTGAGACACGCGAGAGGGGCCGGGGGAGTGCCCCCGGCCCCTCGGCGCGGGTGCGGTCAGTCGGCGTGGGTGAAGGCGCGGTCCTCGGCGGCGTCCACCATGAGGGCCTGGACGCGTCGGGCCTCGGCGCGTTCGGCCTCGGGCACCTCGTGCAGGGCCCGGTGGCGGGCGCGGCGCCGGGCCAGGGCGACGGCCGCGGAGCGGCGCAGCCCCACGTCCTCGCCCTCCTGCGCCAGGGCCCGGCGGACCCGGCGCCGGTGGACGTGGCGGGCGGTGGAGTACACCGCCATGGCGATCGCGAAGTTGAGCAGCACCTTGACGACGATGCCGGCGAAGCCCTCCAGCAGCGGCGAGTCGAACAGCCAGTGCATCCCCATCGCTGTCAGGACCAGGGCCAGCGCGCCCAGCAGCCGGCGGCCGCCCGGCAGCCACCCGGCGGCGGCGAGCAGGCCGACGCCGGCGCCCGCCACCGCGGACATCGCCCAGTGCGAGCCCAGGCCGGTGAGCAGCACCCGCACGAACGTCGACTGGACCACGGCCTCGCCGCCGTTCACCCCGCCCGCCCCGACCACGGCGTTCAGCCCGTAGATGAGGTTCTCGGTCACCTCGAAGCCCAGGCCCACCAGGGCGCCGACGATGAACCCGTCGATCGGTCCGCGCAGGGCGCGCGGGAAGGCCACGGCCACCAGGACGATCCCGGCGAGCTTGAACAGCTCCTCGTTGAACGGCGCCGTCAGCGCCGCCCCCCAGGCGGCCGAGAACTCCAGCCCCAGGCTCTTGGACCAGATCCCGGTGAGCGCGCTGTTGGCCAGCAGCGCCCCGCCGGTCGCCGCGGTCAGCCCCCACAGCACCGCCACCAGCGAGGCGGCGAGGTCGGGTGCGCGCACCGGCCGGATCCGCCGGAACAGCCAGAACCCGAACAGCAGTGTCACGGCGGCGAACACCAGCCCCAGCGCGGCCTCGGCGAAGAACACCCGCACCACCCCGCCGAACTGGACCGCCAGGGTGCCCAGCCCGAGCAGGCACAGCACGCCGATGACGACCAGGGCGGTGAACACGGGCAGGTGGTACCCCAGCACGGTCCGCTCGGGAGCGCGCGGCGCCGGGACCCGCCGCGGCCCGGGCGCGTCCCGCCGCGAGCGGCGCTGGGCGGGCACGGACCCGGCCGCGGGCACGGACCCGGCCGCGGTGTCGGACGGCCGCGGCCCGTCGGCCGCGGTGCCGGGCAGCCGGGGTTCGTTGGGTGCCTGGCTCATCGGCCGCCCTCCTCGGTGAACGTGACGGCGCGGGCGACGTCGGCGACCGCCTTCAGGTCGGCGGTGGTGGCCTCGGCCCCGCCCAGGGTCATCTCCACGGCGAACGCCCCGTCGGGGGAGGGGTACAGCACGGCGGCGCCCTCCTGGGTGCGGCTGCGCATGACCCCGGTCAGGCCCTCGACGCCCTGCTCGGTGGTGATCACCTCGGGCTCGCCCAGCCGCGCGGTGGGGTCCCCGGCGCGGGCGATGTCGCCCATGCCCGCCCAGAGCTGCTTCGCGTCGGGCAGCGGGTCGCCGACGGGTGTGACCGAGGTGACGGTGAGGTCCACGGTCCCCCGGTGGAACCGGTAGGTCTGCCCGGCCTGGCTGGACCCGACGTCCAGGCGCCACCCGTCCTGGGGCAGGGTCAGGGCGGCCCGGTACCCGCCGCCCTGACCGAGCGTGATCTCGTTCCCGGCGCGGATCCGCTCGGCCCCCGGCAGCAGGGCGTTGAGCAGCGACCAGACGACGACCAGCAGGATCGCCACCGCCGTGGCGGCGCCCAGCGGGATCCAGAGGTTGCGGGCCGTCCCCGGCGCCGTGTCGCTCGGCTGTGCCATGGCGCCCCTTTCGTCACTCATGGTGATGATCTGTCCGGACAAGAGAAGCATCCGCGGCGGGCCGCGCCGCCCGGAAAGGGCGGTCTTGGCACATGTTGACGGGGATTTCATGGAATCGCGGGGGTTCTCCAGAGCCTCAAGAGACCCTTAAGCCCACTTTTCCTACTTGACATATGGGTTTTGTGGGATTGAGAATCCTTGTGTGCCAACGGAACGCCCGGACCCCCGGGGCGTCCGCCACCGAGAGCGAGGTTCCCCATGGGCCCACGCCGCCCGACGACGGCCCGGACCCCCGTCATCCGCCCGGCGCGGATCGACGACCCCCTGGCCCGTCCGCTGCTCGACGAGCTGCGCCGCGAGTACACCGAGCGCTACGGGCCCATCGGCGAGAGCGAGCTGAGCGCCGTCCCCGACCACCACTTCGCCCCGCCGCACGGGCTCCTGCTGCTGCTCATGGAGGGTGAACGCCCCGTCGCCGGGGGCGCCTTCCGCCGCCACGACGCGAACACCGCCGAGGTCAAGCGCATGTGGACCGCCTCCGACAGCAGGCGGCGCGGCCACGCCCGCCGGGTCCTGGCCGCCCTGGAGCGCGCCGCCGCCGACGCCGGGTACACGCGCATGCACCTGACCACCGGGCCCCGCCAGCCCGAGGCGCGCGCCCTCTACCTCGCCGCCGGGTACACCGCGCGCTTCGACCTCACCGCCGACCCCGAGACCATCGGCCCGCTCGCCTTCGCCAAGGAGCTGCCCCCGGCCCCGGAGCGCGTTCCCGCCCGGGACCGCGAACGCGACCACGGGTGGGACGCCGGGCGCGACCACGGGCGGGACCCCGGGTGGGAGCCCGCCCGGGTCCCCGAGCGGGCCCCCGCACAGGCCCCCGAGCCCTGGGAGGCCGCCCTCACCGCCGACCCGGCCGCCCGCGCCGACGCCTGCGTCGTGCCCTGGATCGGAGGCCTGGACCGATGACCGCCCCCGCCGCCACCCGCGCCGCCGACCCGCACACGGCCCACGACGACCCCACCGACTGGCCGGTCCGGCCCGCCCGCCACCCCTGGCGCTGGGCCGCCGGGGCCGTCGTCCTGGTCCTGGGCGCCATGTTCACGAACATGATGCTCACCAACCCGGCCTGGAAGTGGCACGTCGTCGTCGACTACCTCTTCGCCGAGACCATCATGCGGGCGCTCTGGCTCACCGTGCAGCTCACCCTGTACGGCACCGTCCTGGGCTTCGGCCTGGGCGTGGTGCTGGCGCTCATGCGCCTGTCCGGCAGCGCCCTGCTCGCCTCGGTCTCCTGGACCTACGTGTGGGCGTTCCGGTCCATCCCGCTCATCGTCCAGCTGCTGTTCTGGTACAACCTGGCGATCCTCTACGACCGGCTGTCCTTCGGCATCCCCTTCGGACCCGCCTTCGTCAGCTTCCGCACTATGGAGCTCATCAGCCCCATGGCCGCCGCGGTCCTGGGCCTGGCCCTGCACCAGGCCGCCTACTCCGCCGAGATCGTCCGCTCCGGCATCCTCGCCGTCGACCAGGGCCAGCGCGAGGCCGCCGCCGCGCTCGGCATCCCCTGGGGGCGCCAGGTGCGCCGCATCATCCTGCCCCAGGCGATGCGGACCATCATGCCCACCGCCGGCAACGAGGTCATCGGCCTGTTCAAGGGCACCTCGGTGGTCTACGTGATGGCCCTGGGCGAACTCTTCTACCGCGTCCAGGTGATCTACAACCGCACCGGCGACGTGGTGCCCATGCTCATGGTCGCCACGCTCTGGTACATCATCCTGACCACGCTGCTGTCCATCGGCCAGTACTACGTCGAACGCCACTACGCCAAGGGCGCCGTGCGCGAACTCCCGCCCACGCCGCTCCAGCGGCTGCGCTCCTTCGCCACCGGGCTGCCCCACGCGGTGCGCTCGGTCCGACCGCCCAGGGGGGCCACCCGATGACCACGGCCACCACCGACACCACCGACACCACCGCCCCCGGGCCCGCCCCCATGGTCAGCATCCGCGGCGTGCACAAGCGCTTCGGCGCCGTCGAGGTCCTCAAGGACGTCGACCTCACCGTCGAGGCCGGGCACGTCACCGTGATCCTGGGCCCCTCCGGCTCGGGCAAGAGCACCCTGCTGCGCTGCATCAACCACCTGGAGCGCGCCGACCGCGGACACATCACCGTCGACGGCGAGCTGATCGGCTACCGGCGCGGCCGCGGCGTCCTGCACGAGCTCAAGGAGAAGCAGATCCTGCGCCAGCGCGGCGCCATCGGGTTCGTGTTCCAGAACTTCAACCTGTTCCCGCACCTGACCGTGCTGGAGAACATCGTCGAGGCGCCCCGGTACGCCTTCGGCCGCCCCGCCGCCGAGACCGAGGAACAGGCCCGCGCCCTGCTGGAGCGCGTCGGCCTGGCCGGGTTCGCCGACGCCCACCCGCGCACCCTCTCCGGGGGCCAGCAGCAGCGGGTGGCCATCGCCCGCGCCCTGGCCCTGCGGCCCAAGGTGCTGCTGTTCGACGAACCCACCAGCGCCCTGGACCCCGAGCTCGTCGGCGAGGTCCTGGACGTCATCCGCGACCTGGCCGCGGGCGGCACCACCATGATCGTCGTCACCCACGAGATCGGGTTCGCCCGCGAGGTCGCCGACACCGTCGTGTTCATGGACGAGGGCCGCATCGTCGAGTCCGGCCCGCCCGGACAGGTCCTGGACCACCCCGCCCACGAACGCACCCGGGCCTTCCTGGAGAAGGTCCTGTGAGCCCGCAGATCCCCGTCAACCCATCCCATCCCCCGAGGAGCACCATGCCGACCCCCATCGCCTCCCTGCGCGCGCCCGCCCTGGCGGCCGCCCTGCTGCTGGTCCTCAGCGCCTGCGCCGACCCCGAGGCCGAGGGCGCAGCCGAGAGCGGAGGCGGCTCCGAGAGCCCCTTCAACCTCTCGCCCGACCAGGACCGCGTCCGCGCCGAGGCGGTGCCCGAGATCGCCGAGCTCGTCCCCGAGGAGGTCCGCGCGGACGGCGCCCTCAACGTCGGCCACTCCACCACCGGCACCCCGCCCCTGGTGTTCTACGCCGACGACGACGAGACCCTCATCGGCGTGGAGACCGACATCGCCCAGCTCGTCGCCGACGTCCTGGACCTGGAGTACACGCCCGAGGCCACCGGCTGGGAGAACCTCTTCCTGTCGGTGGAGAGCGGCAAGTACGACGTCGCGTTCTCCAACGTCACCGTCACCGAGGAGCGCAAGGACCTCTACGACTTCGCCACCTACCGGGTGGACACCGTCTCCTTCGAGGCCGCCACCGGCCACGAGTTCGACGAGATCGACGAGCCCGCCGACGTCGCCGGGCTCTCCGTCGCCGTCGGCTCCGGGACCAACCAGGAGGAGATCCTCCTGCGCTGGGACGAGGAGAACCAGGCGAACGGGCTGGACCCGATCGACCTGCAGTACTACGAGAGCTCCAGCGACTACTACCTCGCCCTCCAGTCCGGCCGCATCGACCTCTACCTCGGCCCCACACCCAGCGGCGCCTACCACGTGGAGGTCGCCCAGGAGACCGAGATCGTCGGCACCATCTCCGGCGGCGGCGAGATCAAGGCGGAGATCGCCGCCATGACCCTCAAGGACAACGGCCTGGTCGAGGCGCTCAACGCCGCGCTCAACGAGATCATCGAGGGCGGCCAGTACCAGGAGGTGCTGGAGCGCTGGGCGGTGGACGGCGAGGCCATCCCCGAGTCCGAGATCAACCCGCAGGGCCTGCCCCGGAGCTGACCCGGCATCCGGCCCGGCACAGATCCGGCACACCCCTCACCGGGGCCGAC
>NZ_JBJJBV010000100.1:0-39790 GCF_045446735.1 Nocardiopsis protaetiae | reverse complement strand
CGGTGGAGTCCGCCGAGGCCTGAGCCACGGCGGACGTGAAGGGGGCGGTCACCACGTGGTGGCCGCCCCCTTCCGCGTCATCCGGACCCGTTATCCGGACTTCTCCGAACGGAGCAGCAGCAGCGCCAGCACCGTGGTCCAGGTGAACCCGACCAGCAGCGCCGCCCGCTGGTAGAGGCCGCCCACGGCGACCAGCTCCGGGTTCTGCTGGAACCCGGCACTCGCCCACAGGAAGCAGGCGAAGAACACCAGGGCGCTGAGCAGCGAGTACCCGGCCACCACCCACCGGCGCTCGGCCAGGCAGCGCAGGGCGAAGACGACGCAGGCCAGCGGCAGCCCGTAGAAGAACAGCAGGGACGCCCCGTCGTGCACGGCCCCCAGCGGCGTGTAGGCCAGCTCGTGCGGGGTCCCCGGCGGGTACCCGCTCACCGGGTCGGTGCGGAACAGCCCGGCGCCGAGCAGGCCGACCCCGGCCAGGCCCAGGAGCCAGGGGAGCGGCCCCGGGCGCCCGGTGCGGTTCAGCTCCCGGTGCGCGCCGACCGCGAAGGCGGTGAGCAGGGCGCCGGTGAGCAGGAAGTTCAGCACCTGCACCCCGCCCGCCCCGCCGAGCGACAGCGAGCTGACCGGGTGCCGGGCCAGGGAGTATTCGGGGCGCAGGACGCCCGCCAGGGTCGACACCGCGAGGAAGAGGGGACCTGCGGCGACCCCGCACCACAGGAGTCCGCGGGTGGGTGACATGGACATCCTTCGTCGTTGATAGATGGGGACCACCTTAGATTCAGTCCCGTTGGTCCGGAAAGTCCGATCGTGGCCGCCTCCGGACGCCCACCGGTGGCTCCAAATAACGGACTGTTTACGGGGTGTCCGAGTGCGGGTCCGTATATCCGGAACTGCGGAAAGGCCGAAAAGCGCGTCTCGGACACCCGGCACCGCGGGGTTTGGCGGGGCAGGAGTGGGTTTCCGGTTATTCCTCCCGTGCGCTCGGACCAGGGAAATCACCCATCGGATATTACTTCCTGAGAAAAGATCCCGCGGAACCCCGGAAGAATGGAGAACGCGCCCCACGACCCCCGTTTTTCGTGTAGAACTCTTATCAGCACCCCCCACCGGGCGCCCAGCGTTCGGCCGGGGTGTTGCCGCCCGCACACGGTGAGGAAGGGGCGTGTGCGGGCGGCACCCTTGTGCCCGGAACCCGATGTGCCCGGCCCGGCCTTGTGACATCTGTCATCGCCGCCCCCGGTGGATTCCCACACGCGATCGGTGACAACGGCGTCTGTGGCCCCGGCTCCGATTCCGGGAATCTGGAGCCATGACGACGACGAGCACCGAATCCCTCCCCGACCGCACCGCCACCGACGGCCCGGCGGTGGTCGTCCGCGATCTGCACCAGCACTACGGCGCCTTCGAGGCCGTCAAGGGCATCTCCTTCGAGATCCGCCCCGGCGAGCTGTTCGCCCTGCTGGGCACCAACGGCGCAGGCAAGACCACCACCATCGAGACGCTGGAGGGCTTCCGCCGCCCCAGCTCCGGCACCCTGCGGGTGTTCGACACCGACCCCTACGGCCAGCCCGCCGCCCTGCGCGGCCGCACCGGAGCCGTCCTCCAGGGCAACGGCCTGATGGAGGACCTCACGGTCCGGGAGTCCATCACCCTCGCCCACGACCTGGTCTCCCTCGCCCGAGACGTCGACGAACTCCTGGCGCTGGTCGACCTCACCGACAAGGCGGGCATCCCGGTCCGCCAGCTCTCCGGCGGGCAGAAGCGCCGCCTCATCCTCGCCCAGGCCCTGGTCGCCCGGCCCGAGGTCCTCTACCTCGACGAGCCCACCACCGGCATGGACCCCGAGGCCCGCCACACCACCTGGCGGATCATCTCAGAGCTCAAGCGCCAGGGCGTCGCGGTCCTGCTCACCACCCACTACCTGGAGGAGGCCGAGCGCCTGGCGGACCGGCTCGCCATCATGCACCGCGGCGAGATCCGGGTCGAGGGGACCCTGGAGGGAGTCCTCGCCTCCTGGGGCGACCGGATCACCTTCCGGATGCCGGAGGAGGTCGGCACCGACGACCTCCCCGAACTCGCCGGGGCCGAGGCGGCGGTGCAGACCCGCGACGGGCGGCTGTGGGCCACCTACACCGCCACCGGCGCCGACGTCGATTCGCGGGCGCACCGGGTGGTCGCCGGACTCGTCGCCTGGGCCGCCGAACGCGACGTGGTCCTGCGCGGCCTCCAGGTGCGCGGCGCCTCCCTGGAGGACGTGTTCCTCCAGGTCGCCGGCGCCACCGGCCTCACCGAGCAGTAGCCCGCCCCCACACCCGGAGTGAATCCCATGACCACCACCGCCGCACCCGCGACCACCGCCCGCCCGCCCGCGATGAGCCCGGTCCGCCAGACCCTGCGACTGGCCCGCACCGAGTTCACCCTCTTCATCCGCTACAAGACCGCCTGGATGTTCTTCGGCCTGGCGCTGTTCATGTTCGTCGTCCCGATGAACCTGCCCAACGACCCCATCGTGGGCGACATCGGCAGTGCCGACCTCGCCATGATCGCCGCGATGGGCAGCATCGGCCTGATCATCGGCATCGGCCACCCCTCGAACGTGTTCACCGCCCGCCGCGAGTCCCTCGTCCTCAAGCAGATGCGGGTCCACGGGGTCACCCCGGCCGCGCTGTTCGGGGCGGTGATCGTGCTGGTGGTCGCCATGTCCCTGGCCATCGCCGTGCTGGGCGTCGGCCTGATCTACGCCAACTCCGGCTCGCTGCCGGGCGACCCGGTCATGCTGGTGCTCGCGATCACGCTCAGCGCCGTGTCCATGAGCTTCCTGGGCCTGTGCGTCACCCCGCTGGCGCGCACCGCCGAGTCCGCCCAGATGGCCGCGATGGTGCCGATGATGTTCCTGCTCTTCGCGGGCGGCAACATCATCCCGACCACCCTGTTCCCGGACGCGTTCGTCAAGGTCCTGGGCGTTCTGCCCTCCACCGCCGCGGGCCAGCTCGCCCAGGCCTCCTACACCGGCTACGACGTCTTCTCGGGCTATGAGTCCGCGACCCCGGCCGGGTTCGTGGAACTGTGGGTCGCCGCCCTGCCCGCCGTCGGCCTGCTGCTGCTGTGGACGGCCGTGTTCGCCGCGCTGGCCTTCCGCACCTTCCGCTGGGACCCCCGCCAGCCCTGACGCCCTGACGCACCCGGCACCGCCCGCCCCGCCCGGGGCGGGCGTTCCCCATGAGGGAGACTCGGACGATGGACCACGAGACCCCGTCGCCGACCGCGGCCCTGACCGCGGCGCAGCGGCGCCCTCTGCGGACGGCCCGCCTGATGACCGCGTACACCGTGTTCGTGACGCCCGTGATCGTGCTCATGTGGCCCGCCGTCGAGATGCTCCAGACCCGCGCGCACGGGAACCCGGTGTGGCCGCAGGTCGTGTCGCTGGTCCTGCTGACCGCCTCCTGCGCCGCCATGGGCCCGCTCCTGGCCGCCCGGATACGGGGCGACGCGGCCCCGGCCCCGTACCTGTACGCCGCGTCCGCCCTCCTGGCCTGGGCGGGGGCGCTGGTCCTGCGGGTCGATCTCTACATGGTCGCCTCCCTGGCCATCTGGCTGTCGGTGATGCTGCACCTGCACCGCGACCGGCGGTGGTCCGCCGCGCTGGCGGCGCTGACCGCCGTGATCCCGTGGATCGCCTGGCCGTTCCTCTACCCGTACGCCTCCGCCGGGATGTTCGCGGCCGTCTGGCTGGGCGGCGTCCTCATGTGCGTCCTCTTCTACTTCGGCTGCGCCGTTTCCTTCCGGCTGTGGGACATCATCCGGGAGGCCTTCGCCGCCCAGGAGGCCAAGGCCCGGCTGGCGGTGGCCGAGGAGCGGCTGCGGTTCACCCGCGACCTCCAGGACCTGCTGGGCCAGGACCTGTCCGTGCTCGCGGCCCGGGCCGCGCAGGCCGAGCGGGACGTCTCCGCGGACCCGGAGGAGGCCCGCGCCGGGGCGGCCGAGGTGCACGCGCTGGCCCGCGACACGCTGCGCCGGGTCCGGGCGGCGGTCAGCGGCTACCGCGAGCTGGACCTGGCCGAGGAGGTGCGCTCGGTGACGGCGGCGCTGGAGGCCGACGGCACCCGGACCACCGTGGCGGGGCTGGACGGGCTGGACCCCTCCCCGGCGGAGGCCTCCCTGGCCGCGTGGGCGGTGCGCGAGGGCGGCGCCCACGTGCTGCGGCACAGCGACGCCACCCGCTGCCGGATCTCCTTCTCCCGGGACCCCGGCACCGGCCGGGCCGTGGTGGAGGTGGCCAACGACCGGGCCCGGCCCGGAGCGGACGCCGAACCCGGCGTGGCGGGAGGGCTGGCCGAGCGGGTGCGGCGGGAGGGTGGCACACTGTCGGCGGCGCGCACGGAGGACGGCGGTTTCCTGCTGCGTGTGCACCTGCCCGCCGGGACCCCCTTTTCCTCCCCTTCTTCCTCCCCCGACGCCGAGGAGACGCGTTGACCCCCCGCATCGACGGGACCCCCCACACCGACGGGGCCGGCCGCACCGACGGGACCGGCCGCACGATGCGCTTCGCGCGCCTGGTCATCATGCTCTCGATGGGCCTGCTCGCGGTGATGCTGGCGGGCGTCCCCCTGTTCGAGGTCGTCTTCGGCGGGCCGATGTACGACCCGTGGCGCTCGCTCGCCGCGGTGGTCGCGTCGCTCCCCCTGGTGGCGGTGACCCTGCTCCTGCTGCGGGACCGGATCGACGGCCGCCGGGTCCCCGATCCCCGCCTCTTCTGGGCGTCGATCGTCCTGCTCGCCGTCACCGCGGTCCTGATGCAGGACGTGATGCTGACGATGGGCCTGTTCGCCGCCTGGTGGTCCGCGGGGGTGTTCACCGTCCCGCGCCGCCGGGGGATCGCCGTCACCCTGGCGCTGCTGGCCGCCCCGTGGCCGTTCGCCCTCACCGCGCAGGACGGCTTCCCGTTCGTCGTGCACCTGTTCTTCTGGGTCGGGGCCATCCTGTGGGCGCTGCTGATGGCCTCCAGCTCCATGGCCACCATCTGGCTGTGGGACATCACCAAGCAGGCCGTGGAGGGCCAGCACGCCCGGGCCCGGCTGGCGGTCACCGAGGAGCGGCTGCGGTTCGCCCGCGACATGCACGACCTGCTCGGGCACAGCCTGTCGGCGCTGGCGGTCAAGGCCGAGCTGGCCGGGCGGCTCATCGACCGGGCCCCCGAACGCGCCGAGAAGGAGCTGCGCGAGGTCCACGAGCTGGCCCGGGAGGCGCTGGTCCAGGTGCGCGCCGCGGTCAGCGGCTACCGCGAGCTGGACCTGGCCGAGGAGGTCGCCTCGGTGCGCGGGGTGCTGGAGACGGCCGGGACGCGGGTGGAGGTCACCGGGCTGGAGGGGCTGGAGGTCCCCGGCGAGGTCGCCGGGCCGGCCGCGTGGGTGGTGCGCGAGGGCGGCACCAACGTGCTGCGGCACAGCGAGGCCGCCCGCTGCCGGATCGACTTCTCCCTGGTCGGCGGGGAGGGCGACCGGGCCCTGGTGGTGGAGATGTCCAACGACGGCGCCCGCGAGGGCGACGGCGGCAAGGGCAACGGCCTGAACGGGCTGTCCGAGCGGCTGTCGGCGGCGGGCGGCGGGCTGACGGCGGCGCGCACCCGCGGCGACGGGTTCCTGCTGCGCGCCGTGCTGCCCTTCTGACCCCGGCCCGTGCACCCCGACCGTGCACCCGGCCCCTGCACACACGGGCCTGTCCGCGGGCCTTCGGTGGGCCCGGTCCGCCGGTCAGCCGGTCCGGGCCGGACCCTCGGGCGCGGAGATCAGCCCGAGCGCCCGGTCCAGTTCCTCCTGGGCCAGGCGGCGGTCGGCGTGGGCGGCGGCGATGAGCACCTCCGCGTACAGCTCGATCTCGTCGAGCGCGACGAGGTCGTGCAGCGGAGCGGGCCGGTGCGGTTCGAGGGCCACACGCGTTCACCCCCCGGGGAGTACAGAGGTGTCCTGGACGGGATAAGGCCCCCTGAGGAGCGGACGGTGGAGGGCGTGACGACCCGTCCGGAGGACCCGGACCCAGGGTACGTGCCCCCTTCCGGGACCCGCATGACCCGGGAGGACCAGTGCCGGGGTCACCCGGTCCGACCAGGGTGGCGGTACCTTCCGGCCCATCAGTCCCCCTTCTCACACCGCCCGCTCGCTCCCCGTCCGGGGGTCAGCGCCAGGAGACCTGAGCGTGTTCCCTGGCGAGCTGCGCGTAGTGGACGGAGGTGTACTCCAGGACGGCCCGGTCGTCGTCGTTGAGCTCCCTGACGACCTTGCCCGGGACACCCGCCCACAGCGTGTTCGGCGGCACGGTCTTGCCCGGCGGCACCAGCGCGCCCGCGGCGACGAACGCCCCCCTGCCCACCCGGGCCCCGCCCATGACGATCGCGCCGATGCCGATGAGCGAGCCCTCCTCGACGATCGCGCCGTGCACCATCGCCTTGTGGCCCAGGCTGACGCCGTCGTGCAGCTCCACCGGCTGGCCGGGGTCGGCGTGCAGGCCGCACTGGTCCTGGATGTTCACGCGCTCGCCCACCACGATGTCCTCGGTGTCGGCGCGCAGGACCGACCCGTACCAGACGCTGCTGTCGGCGCCCAGCCGGACGCGGCCGACCACGACGGCGCCCGGGGCGATCCAGGCGTCGGGGTGGATCTGCGGGGTGCCGAACCCGGCCTCGCCGATCAGCGGTCCGGTGCCCGCCTCGCGGCCCTCGTTCCCACTGCCCATGTCGTGTCCTCTCTCTCGGTGGAGTGCGCATCGGTGTTCACGGCGGTGCAGAAGGTGGGGAAGTTGACCGCTCCGCCCCCGCGCGGGGATGATCGCGCATACCTTAGTAAGAACGTGATCGGAGGACGCACGCCGATGTCCCCTTCGGGACTCTTGACGGGGTATCACGGCGTGTGCCTACCGTGGTCGTTCGGTCGTCCATAGCGTGACGTTCCGCGCCAGATCGCTCCCCTCGTGCGATGGTGGTTGCGGTGAAAAAGGACACTCGGCTACAGGACGTGCTTTGCACGGACTTGCGGGTGTCCACCGGACAATTGGGTACGGGGCAACTCTCACCTGCTGCGACCTGCAGCCTCTGACGGTGTACAAGGACATGAAAGGCACATGAGCGATATGTTGCCGGGTAGCGGACTGCAACAGGACATGTTCCCGACGGTGCGCAAGGGCGGTTACGACAAGGCGTCGGTCGACGAGCGCTTCATTCGTCTGAACAACGACAACCAGAGTCTGCGCCAGCGTCTCAACCAGATGGACGACGAGCTGGAGCAGTACAAGCGCGACCTGGCGGTCGCTCGGGAGAAGGCGCAGACCAAGCCCGAGCACGAGCAGATCAGCGAGCGCATGGCCGAGATCCTCCGCATCGCGGAGGAGGAGGCCAACGAGCGCCGGGCCAAGGTCGACTCCGAGGTCCAGGAGTCCCGCAAGCGGGCCCAGGAGGAGATCGCCAAGCTCCGCAAGGACGCCGAGGACCACGCCGAGCGCATCATCACCTCCGCGCGCTCGGAGGCCAACGAGATGGTCACCGGCGCCAAGAAGGAGTCGGACCAGCTCCGCGAGCAGGCCAAGCAGGAGGGCGAGCGCCGCCTGGGCGAGGCCGAGGCGCGGGCCAAGAAGATCCACGACACCGCCGACCGCAGGCTCGCGACGCTGACCGCGACGCACTCCGAGGCGCTGCGCCGCCTGCGCGACATGCACGGCACGCTGGCCGACCTGGTCGCGGCGGAGGACAAGGCGGGTGCGCTGGAGACCGGCCTGACCCGCGAGGAGAACACCTCCCCGGCCCCGGCCAAGCCCGCCCCCGCCAAGGCGGCGGAGCCGGCCAAGCCGACCCCGGCCAAGCCGGAGCCGGTCAAGCCCGAGCCCGCCAAGCCCGCGGCCAAGGTCGAGGCCAGGACCGAGGTCTTCACGCCCAAGCCCAAGCCGGAGCCCGCCAAGCCGGAGACTCCCGCCAAGCCCGAGGCCGCCAAGCCCGCCGAGCCGGTCAAGCCCGAGCCCGCCAAGCCGGCGGGCCCGGCCCCGGACGAGGCCACCATCCGGATCACCTCCCTGCCCGAGGTCCCGGACGAGGCCACGGTGCGGATCAAGCCCAATCCGCGTCCGCAGGCCCAGGAGCCCAAGGGCCCCCAGGGCACCGGCCCGCAGGCTCCGCACGGCACCGGCCCGCAGGCCTCCCAGGCCCCGGGCACGGGACCGCAGGCGTCGCAGGCCCAGGCCCCGCGGCCCCCGCAGGGCGCCCGGTTCACCGGTCCCGCTCCGCAGGGCCCCCAGGGCGCTGGCCCCCAGGGCACGGGTCCGCAGGCCTCCCAGGCCCCGCAGGGCACCGGGCCGCAGGCCTCCCAGGCCCCGGCCGCCGACGAGCCGGGCGGCGACCCGGGCATCACCGGCATCTACCGGCGTCCCGAGGGCGGCCAGCCGCCGTCGGGCGAAGAGGGCGTGCGGGTCATCCGCAAGCCGTAGCGCCGACGCCGGGCGCACGACATTCCGGGGTGGGGACCGAGGTCCCCACCCCTGGTGTTTCATGCCCGGTTGTGGGGCGACGTCCGCCTTGTCGCGGGAGGTCGGCTACGATTCCGGAAGCCATGATTATCCGCGCGGCCATCCGGTCCGACCTCGGTGCGATTCTGCGTCTCCTCCGCGAACTCGGCGATACGAACCACACGCAGAGCGCTCACGTCCGCATGTCCTCCGCCTCCGTGCGCGCCTGGACACGGATGGAGAACGACCCGGACCGCACCGTCCTGGTCGCCGAGCAGCGGGGCCAGATCATCGGCACCCTCGACCTGCTGGTGGTCGCCAACCTCACCCACGACGCCCAGCCCTGGGCGGTGGCCGACAACCTCGTCGTCGACCCCAACCTGCGCCGCCGCGGCATCGGCCGGGCGCTGATGGAGGACGCGCTGGACCGCGCCTCCCGGGCCGGGTGCTACAAGGTGGAGCTGCTGTCCCACGAGAGCAGGCACGGCGCCCACGAGTTCTACAAGGCCCTCGGCTTCTCCGACTCCGCCGAGGGCTTCCGCCGCTACCTCTGACGCGTGCTCTTTTGAACCTCCGCCCCGCTTCGGCCCGCCCGTCGCCCACCGCCACCCTCAACGGACGGCCTTCGGCCACAGGCTTTTCCTCGAAGACGTCCGCTACGGGCCTCCAGAACCCCGCCGGCGCCTCACCGCCCCTTGGCCTTGGGGCCGCCGCGCAGCGGCACGCCCCGCATGAACACCACCGCGACCAGGCCCAGCACGGCGATGGGCACACCCGCCAGGAACACCCCCTGCATCGCGTGGTCGAACGCGCCCACGATCACGTCGCGCACCGGCCCCGGCAGCGCGTGCACGAGTTCCGGTGAGCCCTGGGCCGCCCGGCCCGCCCCGGCCAGCTCCTCCGACAGCGCCGCGGCGCCCGAGTCGGTCCCGGCCGCGGCGTCGGCCGCCGCCCGCTCCCGGGCCGCCGCCACCGCGGCGCCCAGCTCGCCGTTCAGCCGCGACACCATCACCGCGCCGAACGCCGCCACACCGGTCGCCCCGCCCAGGTTGCGGAAGAACACCACCGAGGCGGTGCCCGCGGCCAGGTCCGCGACGGGCAGCGAGCTCTGCGTGGCCAGCAGCAGGAGCTGCATGTTCAGCCCGAAGCCCAGCCCCACCAGCGCCTGCCCGACGACCACCGCGGTCAGCCCCGGGTCCAGGGACAGCAGCACGAACCCGGCCACGCACAGGACCATGCCGACGACCGTGTAGGCCTTCCACCGGCCGGTGCCGCTCACCGCGTACCCGGACCCGATCGAGGTGGTCAGGAACGCCGCCACCAGCGGCAGCGTCATCATCCCCGACACGGTCGGGCTCATCCCGTGGACCATTTGAAGGAACTGCGGCATGTAGATGATGAGGCCGAACATCATCATGCCCACGCACACCGACGCCGCCGAGGCCAGCACGAACGTCCGGTCGCGGAACAGCCGGGCCGGGATGATCGCCTCGCGCGCCCGCCGCTCCACGACCACCGCGCCCGCCGTCAGCAGCACCGCGGCGACGCCCAGGCCGATCGCCAGGGGCGAGGTCCAGGCGATCTGGGTGCCGCCCAGGCTGAGCAGCACGATCACGGTGCTGGCCGCCCCGAAGATCAGGGCGGCGCCGGTGTAGTCGACCGGGGCGTCGCGCCGGGGCGTGAACGGCATGGTGAACATGAACTGGATGACCACGAACGCGAACACGGCCAGCGGCACCGTGATGAGGAAGCACCAGCGCCACCCCAGCGGGCTGTCCACCAGGAACCCGCCGACCAGCGGGCCCAGCACCGTGGACACCCCGAACACCATGCCGATGAGCCCGGCGTAGCGGCCGCGTTCGCGGGGTGACACCACGTCGCCCAGGATGATGTTGGGCAGCGTGGCCAGCCCGCCCACGCCCAGGCCCTGGAGGGCGCGGGCGGCGATGAGCCAGTTGATGTCCTGGGCCAGCCCGGCCGCGACCGACGCGACGATGAAGACGCCCAGGGCGACCTGGAACAGTAGTTTGCGGCCCCAGATGTCGGACAGCTTGCCCCACACGGGGGTGGACGCGGTCATGGTGAGCAGGGCGGCGGTCGCCACCCAGGCCAGCCTGTCCTGGCCGCCGAGCTCTCCCATGATCGTCGGCAGCGCGGTGCCGATGATGGAGTTGGTGAGCATCGAGGTGAGCATCGCCAGGACGAGGCCGACCATGATGCGCCGGACCACCCTGCGGGAGGGCAGGACCTGGGCGTGGGGGTCCGGCGGTTCCGGGGTACGGGTGACGGGTGTGGTGCGCACTGCCTGTTCCAACGAGATCTCTCATCCCGGACACACGAAAGGCCCCGCGGCGCACTGCCGGGGGCGGGATGTCCACCTTCAGGTATAGGTAAACGGTGTTGACCTTGTCAAGTCGGTATCACCGGGCACGATTCGGTAGGCGAACGGGCACCGGGGGTGCCAACCTGGAATCCGCACAGTCAGAGCAGGGCCGCCGGAGGGTGTGGAGATGGACGGTACGGACGGAACCGGAAGCGGTGCCGGGCCCGCCCGCGGCCGCGAGGCGACCAGGGCGCGGATCCTGGCCAGCGCGCGGGAACTCTTCACCGAGGAGGGCTACGGCGCCGTGTCCTCGCGCAAGATCGCCGCGCACGCCGGGGTCAACGTCGCCCTGATCAACCGCTACTTCGGGGCCAAGCGCGGCCTGCTCACCGAGATCCTGCGCGAGGACGGCGTGTTCCCCGGCCTCATCGAGGGGGACCGGGACACCCTCACCCGGCGGCTGGCCGAGCACGCGGTGAGCCGCCTGCACGGCGAGAGCAGCGCGCTCCAGCGGGCCCTGGACCACTCGGCGGGCGACCCCGACCTCCAGGCCGTCTACCAGGGGCGCATCACCAGCGCCCTGCTCGACCCGCTGGAGGCCTACCTCGGCGGCGGCACCGACGCCCGCGCCCACGCCTCCCTGGTGACCGCGCTGATGCTCGGCCTCACCCGGGTCCGCCTGGTGGAGGGCGCCACGGCGCTGCGCGCCCAGGCCCGGGAGGACCTCACCCGGCGCGTGGAGGCGCTGCTCGACCTGTGCCTGGAGGACTTCACCGACGACTGACCGTGTCGGTGTTTTTTGCCGGAACGGCAACGGAATTGGCGTTGCCGGGGCCTTGGCGGTGAGGCTGGTCGCGGAGGTGGTCGACGATGACCGATGAGCAGTTCCCCGACACGCCCCCGCCGGAGATGTTCCGCGCGGAGTACTGGGACGAGCGCTTCTCCGCCCCGGAGCGGATCTGGAGCGGGAACCCCAACGCCGCCCTGGTGGCCGAGGCGGCGGACCTGGCGCCCGGCCGGGCTCTGGAGGTCGGCAGCGGCGAGGGCGACGACGCCCGGTGGCTGGCCGAACAGGGCTGGGAGGTGACCGCCACGGACATCTCCGCGGTGGCGCTGGAGAAGGCGGCCGCCCGGGTCGCCGAGAAGTCCCCCGAGGCCGCCGCGCGGATCACCTGGCGGCGCACCGACATCTCGGGCTGGGTGCCCCCGGCGGGCGCCTACGACCTGGTGGCCTCGCACTACCTGCCGCTGCGCCCCGAGCAGCGCACCGGGGTGTTCTCCGGGCTGGCCGCCGCGGTCGCCCCGGGCGGGACCCTGCTGCTGGTCGCCCACGCGCTGCGCGACCTGGCCGACGGGGTGCCGCGCCCGCCGTGGCCGGAGATGTTCCCGGGCCTGGAGGAGATGGCGGCCCTGGTCCCCGGGGACCGCTGGGAGACGGTGACGCTGGAGGAGCGGCCGCGCCCGGCCGTCTACGGCGGCACCGAGTACACGATCCACGACGTGATCCTGCGCGCCCGCCGCCGCGCCTGACCACGGGTGTCCGCCCGCCGTTCCCGCGAACGGCGGGCGTCCGAGCACGGGCCGAAGCGAAGCGGAGGCCCGAAGAGGTGGGGCTAGTCGCGGAGCTTGGCGACGACGTCGATCTCCACCAGGATGTCGGCGAGGTCGGAGCCCACGGTGGTGCGCACCGGGTAGGGCGCGCTGAAGTGCTCCTCGTACACCGCGTTGTACTCGGCGAAGTCGCGCTTGAGGTGCTCCAGGTGCACCGTGGTCTTGACGACGTCGTCCAGGGTCAGGCCGTGCTCGGCCAGGACGGCGGAGATGTTGGCCAGGACCTGCTTGGTCTGCTCCCCGACGGTCGGGGCGACCGCGCCGGTCGCCGGGTCCTGCGGGCCGAAGCCCGCGGTGAAGAGGAACCCGCCCGCGACGATCCCCTGGCTGTAGGCGCCGGCGGGGGCGGGGGCGTTGTCCGTGCGGACCGCCTTCTTGGACATCCGTGATCTCCTTGTGGTCGGGTCTCGCGTGCAGGGCCCGCCTCGTCGATAATGCCTGTACCGGCGTGCTTGCGGATGCACATGCGAATGCGCACACCGGTGCACGCACCGAACGGCGGGGCGGCCTGGGCCACGCTTATTGGCAACAAAGTTATCAATTTTGTTCCCGGAAGCGTATCTTGGCTTCACCGATACCCGGTCGACGACACACCCGGCCGGTCGGCCCCCTTGAGTGGAGGAACAAGTGCAGCCCGAGACCGTATTGGCCGGGGGGCGGGTGGTCGACGGTACCGGCGGCCCCTCCAGGCCCGCCGACGTGGTGCTGCGCGGCGACCGCATCGCCCACATCGTCCCACCCGGCACCGGTCACCGGACGACCGGCATCGGCGGCGGCGGACCCGCCGAGGTCATCGACATCTCCGGGCGCGTGCTGGCACCCGGGTTCATCGACATGCACTCCCACTCCGACCTCGCCGTCCTGGCCGACCCCGGGCACGAGGCCAAGGTCCTCCAGGGCGTCACCCTGGAGGTCGTCGGGCAGGACGGCCTGGGCTACGCCCCCGTCACCGACGACACCGTCGAGGAGCTGCGCGCCCAGCTCGCCGGCTGGAGCGGCACCCCCGACCTGGACCACGCCTGGCGCGGCATCGGCGAGTACCTCGACCGGGTCGACGCCGGGGCGCCCGTCAACGTCGCCCACCTGGTCCCGCAGGGCAACGTCCGCATGGCCGTCCTGGGCGGCGAGGACCGCCCGCCCACCGACGACGAACTCGACCGCATGCGCGCCATCGTCGCCCGCGGCATGGCCGAGGGCGCGCACGGCATGTCCTCCGGCCTCACCTACACCCCCGGCATGTACGCCACCGACGACGAGATCGTCGCGCTGCTGGCCCCCGTCCGCGAGGCGGGCGGCTACTACTGCCCCCACCACCGCAACTACGGCTCCCGGGTGGTGGAGTCCTACCAGGAGTGCCTGGACGTCGCCCGGCGCGCCCAGGTCGCCCTGCACCTGGCGCACTGCCACGTCAACTTCCCGCAGAACCGGGGCCGGGCCCCCGAGGTCCTGGACGCCATCGACGAGGCCACCGTCCGCCACGGCCTCGACGTCACCCTCGACTCCTACCCCTACCGGGCCAGCGCCACCTACCTCGGCGCCCCGCTGCCCAGCTGGGCGCAGACCGGCGGCACCGCCGCCACCCTGGAGCGCCTGCGCGACCCGGCCACCCGCGCCCGCATCCTCCACGAGATCGAGGTGGAGGGCACCGACGGCAACCACGGCGTCCCCATGGACTGGTCCGCGATCGTCGTCACCGGCACCGCCGACCCCGACCTGTCCTGGGCGGTCGGCGCGTCCGTCGCAGAGCTGGCCGCCCGCCGCGGCCGCGAGGCCGGCGACCTGTACATGGAGCTGCTCGTCAAGGACGAGCTGCGCAGCGGCTGCCTGCTCCAGGTCGGCAACGAGGAGAACATCCGCACCATCATGCGGCACAGCTCCCACACCGCCGGCAGCGACGGCATCCTGGTCGGCGCCAAGCCCCACCCGCGCGGCTGGGGCACCTTCCCCCGCTACCTCGGCCACTACGTGCGCGAACTCGGGGTGCTCAGCCTGGAGGAGTGCGTCCGCCACCTCACCTCGCGCCCCGCCCGCCGCCTCGGCCTGGCCGACCGCGGCGCCGTCCACCTGGGCGCGATCGCCGACCTGGTGGTGTTCGACCCCGACACCGTCGACGCCCGCGCCACCTACGACGAACCCCGGCTCCCCCCGGTCGGCATCGAGCACGTCCTCGTCGCCGGGGAGTTCACCGTCCGCGACGGGCGGCGGACCGACCGCCTGCCCGGTCGCTCCGTCCGAAGGGAACGCCGATGAGCACGCCCCCCGAACCCCGGCTCGACGCGGTCTGCGTCGGCGAGACCATGGCGGTGCTGCACAGCCCCCACGCGCTCACCGCCGGGGCGAGCCTGACCCTGGGCACGGGCGGCGCCGAGTCCAACGTCGCCGTCGCCCTGGCCCGGCTGGGGCACACCGCGGCCTGGGTGAGCCGGGTGGGCGACGACCCCTTCGGCCGGATCGTCACCGACGCCGTCGCCCAGTGGGGCGTGGACGTGCGCGGGGTGGCCGTGGACCCCGACCGCCCCACCGGCATGTACGTCAAGGACACCGCGCCCGGCGGCGCCGGGGTCCTGTACTACCGCTCCGGGTCGGCCGCCTCGGCGCTGTCGGCCGCCGACGCCGACCGGGTGTGGTCGCGCGGGGCCCGGCTGGTCCACCTGTCCGGGATCACCCCGGCGCTGTCCGCCCGGGCCGCCGCCCTGGTCGAGCACCTGCTGGCCGGGCACACCGACGACGGCACCCTGCGCTCCTTCGACGTCAACCACCGGCCCGCGCTGTGGACCGCCCGGGCCGCCGCGCCCGTGCTGCTGGACCTGGCCCGGCGCGCCGACATCGTGTTCGTGGGCCGGGACGAGGCCGAACGCCTGTGGGGCACGCCCACCGCGGAGGACGTGCGCGCGGTACTGCCGGAGGTCCCGACCCTGGTGGTCAAGGACGCCGAGCACGGGGCGACCTGCTTCACGGGGGCGGACGCGGTGTTCGAGCCGTCCCCGGAGGTGGACGTGGTGGAGGCGGTGGGCGCGGGCGACGCGTTCGCCGCCGGGTTCCTGTCCGGGCTGCTGGACGGCCTGCCCGCGGAGCGGCGGCTGCGCCTGGGCCACGCGGTGGCGGGGGAGGTGCTGCGCTCGCGCGGCGACACCCTCCAGGACCCGCCCCGGGACGTCGCGGAGATCCGGGCGGGCGGTCCCGTCGGCCGGTGACGCCCTGCCTGTCCGGTGGCGCTCAGCCGATGACGATGGCGCCCGCCAGGACGGGGTCGCCGAAGCTGACGCTGCCGTGCCCGGAGGCGAGCGCGCGGCTGCCCTGGCAGCTGGTCCCGGAGAACAGCGCGAACTTGACCTTGGCCTCGGTGGAGATCCCGGTGACCCCGCCCTGCCCGGTCTTGAGCGCGCGGCAGCCGCCGTGCTCCACGGTCTGCTGGTAGCCGGACTCGAACGTGATCTTCACCGGGGGCGCCTGCTCCTCCCGGCTGGACAGGCCCGCGATGGCTCCGGCGATGGTGGCGGACATGGTGGCGAGGTTCGCGGGGCGAATCGGCACGGGGTTCCCCTTCACGGCCGGTATCGCCAGGCGCGGCGCCCGGCGAGGTCCTGATCACGTTCTGTCACGTGGCTACAGGGGTCATTTAGCTACACGCGCGCGGCGAACCAGGGGAGCGCCGCCGGAGTGTCGGCGGATTTCTCCAGGTGGGAGCCGTACTGTCGACGGACAAGTCGGGGCCGGATAGGATTTGCCGGGATACGGCCGGTGACACGAGGTGAGGGGGCGACGTGGTCAACACGCTGTTGCTGTTCCTCGCCGAGCTCTTCCTCATTGGACCCGGACCCGACGCCCTGCCCTCGACCGTCCCCGTGGCGCTGCTGTTCGTCGCGGTGGGCGCCGCCGTCGCCTGGTACCTGGCGTACGGCTCCGCGGCGGTCCCGGCGGGCGACACCACGGCCGGGCGGACGGGCGCGATGCGCCGCCGCTCGGAACGGTCGGCGATCCCGACCCTGCGCGACCCCGACGCGGCGGGCAGGCCCCGTCCCAGGGCGCCCGGCGCGGCCCTCTAGCGGCCGCCCGACACCCGACCCCGTCGTTCCCGAACGCCCCTTGCGTTTCAGCGGCCCGGGGCGTTCCGGGCGGCCCGACGTCCGTTCTTCTCCTCCTGGACGAAGGGTCCCTTCCACCGTGTACTCCGTGTGGCCGATCTCGGCCGTCATGTCCCTGCTCACCGCGGTCCTGACCGCGCTCACCGCGTTCTTCACGCCGCTGGCCGGGGAGCCCGCCGCGGCGCTGGCCGTGGTCGGCCTGACCGTCGCCGTCCGCCTGCTGCTCCTGCCCCTGGGGGTGATGCAGGTGCGCGCCGAGAAGGTCCGGACGCGCCTGGCGCCCCGGATCGCCGAGATCACCGCCAAGCACCGCAACGACCCGCAGAAGATGGTGGCCGCCCAGCAGAAGGCCTACGCCGAGGCGGGCACCTCGCCGCTGGCGGGCTGCCTGCCCTCGCTGGCGCAGCTGCCGGTGGTCATCGCCCTGTACGGGGTGTTCATCGGCCAGGGCCCCGGGGGCGGCGGGCTGCTGGAGCACACCCTGGCCGGGGTGGCGCTGAGCGCCACCCCGCTGGGGGCGGGCGCGCCGGGCCTGGCGGTGTTCGGCCCGCTGCTGGTCCTGCTGGCGCTGGTGGCGTGGGCCTCGCGCCGCTTCCTGCCGATGCCCGCCCTCACCCCCGAGGCCGAGCGGATGGCCCGCGGCCCGATCTCGTACCTGCCGTTCATGACGGTGGTCATCGCGGTGTTCGTGCCGCTGGCCGCGGGCCTGTACCTGCTCACCTCGGGGGCCTGGGCGCTCGGGGAGCGGGTGCTGCTGCGCCGGGTGCTCCCCGAGCCCGCGGTTCCCGCCGCCGGGCGCTGACCGGTCCTCTCGCTAGAACGCGACGCTGACGCAGGCGAGGCGGTCGCCCGCGGTGCCCGCCTCGCCGTGCTCGGTCGCGGTGTGCTTCTCGTGCAGGACCAGCGAGTTGGCCTCGCCCTCGCGGAACTCCCACGGCACGGTGGCGCTGACCGTGACGGCGCCGGTGTCGTCGGTGGTGAAGTCCAGCCAGACCTCGTTCTCGGGGTTGGCGTAGTCCGGGTCGGTGGAGGGGTTCTCCGCGTCGGCGGCCGGGTCGGGCTCGTTCTGGTAGTGCGGCCCGGCGTCCTCGGGCCTCTCCCCGCACGGCTGCGTGTGCACGTGCGCGCCGAAGTCGCGGTCGGCCTCCAGGCCGGTCCCGGTGAACTGCACGAACGTCGAGCCCTCCTGGGCGCGCACCTGCACGTCGGAGGTGGCGCCCTCGGGCACGGCGGTCTCGTCGTAGGTGATGGCGGCCCGGCTCTCGCCCGGGACCATGAAGATCCCGGCGGTGACGCTGGGGGAGGCGGTGGGCTGGACGCCGGCCGGGCTCTGCGGGGAGTCGGCCCCGTCCTCGCCGGTGCCCCCGGAGCACCCGGTGGCGAGCAGCGCGGTCAGGGCCAGGACCCCTGCGGCGAGCGGTGGCGTGCGCATGACGGAACTCCCGATGGTTTCTCGACGGTCGTCCGCAAGATAACCCATGGCGATGAGTGCATCGCTGTGAGTGCGGATTCGGGGTGTTGTGGGGGAAGGGAAACGCGTCCTGAGATTGACTTCCTCCTCTCCTTGAAGGGAGGGGAGTCCGATACGCGCTCGCGCGCCTATGAGCCCTGAGGCTCGGCCCTCGCGGGCCCGGTTTCCTGTTTCGTCGCCGACCGCGGAAGGGAGGACCCCTGCCGTCTCACGCCGGCTCCGCAGGCCTACCCCGGGTCTTGTTCCCGGAGCACGGCACGTCCTGCCGTAAGGATGTTCTTCGCCGCGTTGAACTCACGGTCGTGCCGTGTGCGGCAGTGCGGGCACGTCCAGAACCGGGTGCCCAGCGAAAGATGCTTCAACAGGTGCCCGCAGTCCGAGCACGTCTTGGACGAGGGGAACCACCGGTCGATGACCACCAGGGTGCGACCCTGCCGTTCGGCCTTGTACTCCAACTGGCGGCGGAACTCACCGAAGGCGGCGTCCAGCACCGCCCGGTTGAGCCCCGCCTTCTGCCGCACCCGCCGACCGGGAACCTCGGAGGTGCCGCGTGCGGAAGCGGTCATGCCCCGCACGTTGAGGTCCTCGATCGCGATCACCTTGTGGGCGCGCACCAGGTGGGTGGTGGTCTTGTGCAGGAAGTCGGCGCGGGCGTGGCGGACCTTGCGGTGCGCGGCGGCGACCTTGCGCCTGGCCTTGCGGCGGTTGTTGGACCCGCGCTGTTTGCGGGCCATCCGGCGTTGGTAGCGGGCCAGATTCTTGGCTTTGCGGGCCAGGTGGCGGGGGTTGGCGATCCTCTCCCCGGTGGACAGGGTCGCGAAGTCCTTCACACCCAGGTCGATGCCGACCTCGACCCCGGACCCGGGTGCGGGGGCCGGGTCGTCGGTGTCCACGGCGAAGGTCACGTACCAGCGCCCGTCCGGCTCCCGGGACACCACCACCATGGTCGGGTCCAGGGCTGCGAGGTCGACGTCCGGCCAGGACCACGCCACCCGCACAGGGTTCCGGTGTTTGGCCAGGAACAGTTCGCCGTTCCTGACGCGGAACGCCGATCGGGTGTAGTGCGCCGACTGGCGGCCGGTCCGGGTTTTGAACCGCGGGTACTTGGCACGGCCCGCGAAGAAGTTGGAGAACGCCGTGTGCTGATGCCTGAGCGTCTGCTGGAGCGGTACCGAGGACACCTCGGACAGGAACGCCAACTCCTGGGTCTTCTTCCACCCGGTCAGCGCGGCGTCGGTCTGCTTATAGGTGATCGTCTCGCCACGCCGGTGGTAGGCGGTGTGGCGCTCGGCCAGGGTCTTGTTCCACACCAGGCGCACGCACCCGAATGTGCGGCCCAGTTGGGCTGCTTGTTCGGGGTCGGGATAGGCCCGGACCTTGTACGCCGTCCGCATACGGCAGAATTTACACCAAGGGGAGGCATGAGTAAGGCAGAACGGAAAAGTGCGGATGGGCTGTCCGAGATTCCTCCCGGCCTCCTTGGCACTCGGGATCGTACCGCTCGGAATCCACCACAGCACCATGTACCATCCGCGCCGGCCGCGGGTGCGGCGGGAGCGGAGCCGGGTGGGAGACTGGACGGGACCACCGACCCCGTTCGAACAGGCGACATGCGGACGATCAGAAGCGACGGCGAGCACGAGCTGGAGATCAAGCGCTCCCGCTTCCTCTGCGCCCTGGCCCGGGTGGCCGACGAGGAGGCCGCCCGGGAGTTCATCGCCCGGCGGCGCAAGGAGCACTGGAACGCCACCCACAACTGCACCGCGTACGTCCTGGGCGAGGACGGCGGCGTGCAGCGCTCCAGCGACGACGGCGAGCCCGCCGGGACCGCCGGGGTGCCCATGCTCGAAGTGCTGCGCCACCGGGGGATGACCGACACCGTCGCCGTCGTCACCCGCTACTACGGGGGCGTCAAGCTCGGCGCGGGCGGCCTGATCCGCGCCTACGGCAACGCCGTGTCCGCCGCCATCGACGCCGTCGGGGTGCTGGAGCGCCGCCGCCTGCTCGTGGTGGACGTGTTCGCCGACTACGTGATCGGCGGGCGGCTGGAGAGCGATCTGCGCGACTCCCGGTTCCACGTCCGCGGCGTCGACTACGGGGGGCGGGTGCGTGTGGAGGTGGCCCTGCCGGAGGCGGAGCTCTCCGAGTTCGAGGTCCTGCTGGCCGAGCTCACCGGAGGGAGGGCCGAGCTGGAGGTGCGCGGCAGCACCGTCGTCGACGTGGAACCCTGAGCCGCGCGGTTCACGGCGGCGTAACGACCGGTGGCCGTGTGTATCGGCACGCCGGGACCCGGCTTAGGATTTGCCGTAAACGTCATCGTTCGTGGGGAGAAACCGTTCATGCGCAGCTCACGGGTGCCCCAGGCCCTCACCTGCGGCCTCGCGGCGCTGCTGGTCGCAGCGTGCAGCGGCGAACCCGCCCCCGCCCCGGTCGAGCCGGAGGCCGAACCCGCGCCGGTCCCCACCGAGTTCGAGGGCCAGGCCCCGCCCGGGATCGAGGGTGAGGTGCTGCGGGTCCTGCACGGTGACGACGCCGACGCCCACGAGATCTTCGCCGACCCGCTGGGGGTGCGGATCAGCGCCGTCGGCGACGCCTTCCTGATCAGCTCCGGGGGCGAGGACCGCCACCTGCTCCAGGACGCCGCCACCGGCGCCGACCTGTGGGAGGGCGAGGCGCGCTTCCGCGGCTTCGACACCGACCTGGCCGGTGCCCCGGTGCTGCTGATGTCCGGCGAGGAAGCGTTCGTCCTGGACGCCGCGGGCGCCGTCCTGTGGGAGCCGGACGAGGAGGGCGACCTCTACCTGGACGGGGTGGGGGTGCGCCGCCCGGACGAGTGGTCGGCGGAGGAGCCGTACGGGGAGTACACGGTCCTGGACACCGACGGTGCGGAGCTGTGGGCGTACGAGTTCGCCGCCCCGCCCGAGGAACCCACCGAGGAGCCCGCCGACCCCGAGGACACCGACGGCGAGGAGGCCGAGCCCGAGCCCCAGGAGTTCGGCGTCCCCGTCACCGCCTGGGACGGGGCCGTGCTGCTCGCCTCCGGCGGCGGCGCCCTGCACGCCCGCTCCCTGGACCCCGGGGAGCCCGGCGAGGAGCTGTGGACCCTGGACGCCGGTGACGAGGACCTGGGCCTGACCGGCCTCGCCCCGCTGCCCGTCCCGCACGTGCTGGGCCTGTTCCCGCTGCCCGCCCCCGGGGACGGAACCGCGGACGACGGGACCGAGGACACCGAGGCCACCGACGAGCCCGCCACCGGCGACGACGTCCTGCTGGTCCGCTGGAGCAGCGCCGAGTCCCCCTCCGTGCTCTCCGCCCACGACCCCGCCGACGGCGACGTGCTGTGGACCCTGGAGGAGCCCGGCCCCAACCCGGTCGGCGGCGCCTACGACCCGGCCGGGCCCGCGGGCGGCCTCTACGACACCGCCACCGGGACCTTCCTGCTGCCCCAGGCCAGCGGCGCGGCCACCGCCGTCGCCGTCGACCTGGCCGCCGGCGAGGTGCTGTGGGGGCTGGAGGAGGAGGACGGCGCGTTCTCCCCGGCCTTCGCCCACGCCGGGTTCATCTACGGCGCTTCCCGGGGCGGGGAGTCCGACTCCCAGGTGGTGCTGGACGCCCTCGACATGGACGTGGTCGCCGACGACCTGACCGCCCACGTCGAGGCGGTCACCGACGGCGGGCACGCCATCCTCGTCCAGGGCCGCCAGCGCTTCGTCTACGGCCCGCCCCCGCAGGAGGACCCGGAGCCGTCCGAAAGCCCCTCGGAGAGCCCTTCCGAGTCCCCCGCCGACGACCCCAGCTGACCCGCCCCGCCGCCGGGACCGCCGCGGCGGGCTACGCCCCCCGGCGGTCCGGGTACCGGACCACGATCTCCAGCCCCAGCGCGCCCGTGTCCACCGCGCCGTCGTCGCGCGCCCACCACTGGCGCCGCGCCGCCTTGGACTCGCCCATCGCCACCACCAGCAGGTTCGGCGCCAGGTCCAGCAGAACGTGCTCGTCGGCGGCGCTCAGCGGCCGCGGCACCACCACCGCCTCGAACCCACCCGGTTCGGGCACCGTCCCCTGGATCGGGTCCGGGGCGGACACCACCGGGATCGTGTCCGCGATCAGCGTGTGCAGCGGCCGGTCCGGGCGCAGCACCCGCACCCGCACCCCGGCGGCGTGCAGGCCGTCGCCCAGCACCCGCACCACGTCCGCCGACACCCCGGTGTCGCCGCCCACCGCCAGCAGCCCGCGCATCCGGGTCAGGTCCAGGTGGACCAGGGCGTCGCCGCCCTCCTCCTGACCCAGGCACACCAGGACGCCGCGCACCGGTTCGCGCACCGCCGTCATCGCGGCCGTCGCGAAGTGCACCGGCGCCGCCGAGCGCCCGCTCCCGTACCGCCAGGTGGTGGTGTCCACCACCCGCCACGACGACATCGGCGGCGTCGCCCCGGCCGGGACCACGGCGCTCACCCCCGCCTCCGAGGTCAGCAGCGCCACCGGCCGGGCCGGGACGTCCGCGGGGGAGGCCAGCAGCTCCGCGTGCGCGGCCGCGGCGCGGCGCGCGGCGCCGGGGTCGGCGGCCACCGCCTCCGTCGCGGCCCGCCGCCGCCTGGCGGCCACCCCGGGCCGGGTGGGCCTGCGCTTGGGCGTCCGCTCCGCCCGGGCCTTCCCGACCGCCCGGAACGGCCAGGTGATCCCGCGCAGCACCGGCTCCCAGAACAGGGTGAGCAGCGTCAGCAGCACCAGGACGACGGCCCCGGCCACCAGGATCCGCGGGTCGATCCTGGGCTTGTCGTCCGCGTTGAGGTCCACCACCTCGCCCTGCACCGTGGGGGAGGCCCCGTCCTCGGGCGGGGGCGTGTACGCGGGCGGCGGCGGGGGCGGCGTGGGCGGGGTCTCGCCCAGCGCCAGGGCGTTCTCCACCGCCACCACGCACAGCGGGTCCCGGCCGGTGTAGACGTTCTCGCCCCCGGAGTCGAACGGCACCACCAGGCGCCACTCCGGGAGCACCGCCCGGTCCTCGCCCAGCGCGCCGCCGTCGGCCTGGGTGCGCCCGGCGTTCAGCTCGTAGATCTCCGCCGAGCGCGCGGGGTCGTCCAGGATGAGGCCCGCGATCGAGTCCAGCCCGGGCGACCCCTCGGGCACCACGTAGTAGTACACCTCCGGGCAGATCGCGTAGGGGTCGGCGGTGTCCGCGGCCACCGGGCCCGCCGGGGCCAGGGCGAACGCCGCGGCCAGCGCCGCCGTGACCGTCGCCGCGCGCGCCGACGGAAGACGTGTGGGGGTCACTCGCTCTACTCCTGTGGCTGTCCGTGGGGGTCGTGAGGGGAGATGACGCGTGGGACATCCCGGTTCGTCCGAACCGGTCACACCCTGGGAGCGTCTGTTCACTTGTGGACGTGGCAGTCTATGATGACGGATTCGCGGAGACCCTCGTGCCCCCGGGCCCCGACGCACCCCCTCCGACGTGCCCCGCACGCGCCCGTGACCTCCCCGGGAACCAGGAAAGCGAGTACAGCGGAACGTGGCCGAAAAGCACCGCGACTACCTCCGGTGGGACCTCCTCGACCGGGAGATCGACCCCATCCCGTGGGAGCCGGCCGATGCCCGGTCGCTCAAGGCCTTCTACGAGCGGCTCGCCGACGCCGCCGAGACGGCCGGCCGCGAGGTCCGCAGGCTCGACCGCGGAGCCCTCGGCGAGGGCAAGACCGTCGAGGCGCTCCAGGAGCTCGTGGAGGAACTGCCCAAGTACCTCGACAAGGCGCACGACGCCTACGAGGCCGGGTACAAGGCCCTGGAGACCTGGGCCGATGCCCTGGAGACCGCGCGCACCCGCAGCGCCTCCGTCGTCCGCCTCGCCGCCGAGATCCACGCCGGGCTGGAGGACAAGGACGAGTGGGCCAAGGGCGACGACCCCGTCCGCGACACCCACATCGCCCGCCTGGACGTCATCCTCACCGAGATGGACCGGGTCGCCGACGACACCAAGAAGGCGCTGGAGGACGCCAAGCAGGGCAGCCCCCGCAAGCTCTGGGGCTGGCTCGACAAGATCGTCACCTGGATCGAGGACAACCCCCTCATCTACGCGGTGATCATGGTCGTCGCCGGTCTGGCCGCCATCTTCATCCCCGGCCTGGGCATCGCCCTGGCGATCGCGGCGCTGTCCCTGGCCACCGCGAAGCTCGTCCGGGAGGACAAGTTCGGGTTCAACCTGGAGACCATCGCCACCCTCGGCATCGAGGCCCTGTCCCTGGTCCCCGGCGGCGCCCTGTTGCGCGGGGCCTCCAACCTGGGGCGGATCGCCCGACCGGTCGGGGGGCTGATGGCCCGAGGCGTGCGCACTTCCGCCGTAGGAACGCGCATGTTGTCCGGCGTGCAGCGGGTCGGCAGCCGGGTGGGGCGCGCGCGGGGGAGCTACCAGACTCTGCGCAGCAGCCGGACCTCGGTGAACATCGCCCACTCCGTGGTCCGGGACACCGCCTCGGGTATGGCGGCCTCGGTCGTGACCCAGATGGCCGCCGACCCCGAGAACTGGAACCGCTACCTCAAGGCCGATGTCCTCGCCCACGAGGCCCTGGGCGCGTTCGCCACCAACGCCCTCGGTTCGGGTGTCGGCGCAGCCCGGGAGAACCACGGCCTGGGCCTGCTGGGCGGCGGCCCGGGCGGGACCGGTACCTACGGTGGCGGTACCGACCCCGACGGCACCCCCGTCACCACTCTCGACCACACCTCGCCGTCCGGCGACGACGTCAACATCCAGATCCGCCCGGACGAGGTGAACGTCGGCGACACCTCCGTCCGGTCCTCCGGCGACGGCTTCCAGGTGAGCGGCTCGGACGGCGCCTCGGTCTCCGCGTCGCGCGGCGGCGACGGCTCGCTCGGCCTCACCGGGCCCGGCGGCACCCCCGGCCCCTCCTTCGGCGGCGACGGGATCACCGTCCCCACCGGGAACGGCGACATCACCGTCTCCCACACCGGCGGGACGCCCACCATCTCCACCCCGGACGGCCTCTCCGTCCAGGGTTCCTCCGGCGGCGGCGAACCCGTGCAGATCACCCAGCGCGGCCCCGTCGACCTCCGGTTCGGCGACGACGGGCCGACCGTCTCCCGTCCCCAGCCCGACGGCGGCGGCACCACCCCGCCCACCCGGGTCGAGGACCCGGCGGGCGGCACCCGCACCGACATCGGCGACGGCGGGTACCGGGTCTCCACGGACGGCGGCTCCACCCAGAGCTACGACCGGGGCTCGGACAGCGCCTCGATCCGCAGCGGCGACGTGCGTGTCGACGCCGGACCCGACTCCGTGCGCGTCGTGGACGAGACCCGGGGCGTCGACATCGCCCAGCGCACCGACGGTTCCGCCGACGGCCGGGGCGCGGGCTCGGCGGCCGTGGTGCGCGGCGACGGCAGTGTCGAGATCCGGACCGGCAACGACACCTCCGCCCCCCGGGCCGTCCAGGACGCCGACGGCCACGTCCGGATCGACGGCGCCGACGGTATCCGCGGCAGCGACGCCTGGCCGGGCCAGGTCCGCACCGGGGACGGAACCGGCGTGGTCATCTCCCGGCCCGGGGAACCGAGCCACTTCCAGGTCTGGCACGCGGACGGCACCCGCCGCTCCTACGACGCGGACGGCAACGCCGTCCCCGCCAACGCCCACCCGGCGCTGCCGACCAACACCCACGGAGAGCCCGTCATCGTCACGGGGGACGGCACCCGCGTCGAGATCACCCGCGGACCGGACGCCTCGCCCGCCGTGCGCATGGACACCCCCGACCGGTGGTCGGTGACGACCTCGCAGGCGGGCGGCGTCCACCTGATGGCACCCTCCGACGGCACCGGGGACCGCCTCCAGGTCACCCGGCGGCCGGACGGCACCACCGAGCTGGGCACCGACACGCACCGGGTCGGTGGCGGCGGCTCCGACGGGATGACCGCCCGCGGGCCGGGCGGCGTGCGCGCGGGCAGTGACCGGGACGGCTCCCACGTCGGCGACGGCACCATCCGCACCGACGTGCGGCGCGGTGACTCCCCCGGTATGGGCCGGGCCGAGACCACCCGCGCGGACGCCCCGGACCGTCCCGTCGCCTCCCAGGGGGACGGCGAGGGCCGGGTCACCACCTCCGACGGCACCACCGTCCGCACCCGCTCCGACGAGGTCACCACCGACGTGCCCGCCGACGGCGGCCCCCGCACCATCCGCAGCGGCGATCGCACCATCGACGCCGGACCCGACGGGGTCGGCCTGCGCGGCCCCTCCCCGGACTCACCGGGGAGGGTGCCGCTGCGCATGGGCGAGACCGCGGGTGACGCCGGACGGGTCCCGCCCGGATGGCGGGTCTCCGCGGACGGCAACGGCGGCATGACCGGCAGCACCCACCCGAACCACCGGATCGAGGTGGACGGCAACGGCCGGGTCGGCTTCCAGAACGGGGACCTGAGCGGCACCCGCAGCAATTCGGGTCGCACCTCCGTCACCGACGCCGACGGGGTCACCGTCCAGGACGCCCGCGGCGGGGTCCGTGTGGACACCGGGGACGGCCACCCCGACCTGCGGATCACCCCCGACCACGTCCAGGTCGTCAACCCCGACGGGCAGCAGCAGCGGATCGACCCGACCGTCCCGGGCGGGCGCAGCGAGGGGCCGTCCCTCGCCGACCGCTTCCGTACCCTGGTGAGCCGTGACTCCGAAACGACGCTCGGCGACCGGGTCCGCGCCGTCGTGGAGCCGGAGCGGCTGCGCCCCTCCGTGGATATGGACCGCCTGCGCGCCGGCGGTCAGGAGGTCTCCTGGCTGATGGTCAAGAACGTCCTCAACCTGTCCTTCGGGTTCGCGGTGGACAGTGCCCGGGACGACCTCCAGGAACTGCTCGCCGGCCTGGGTGTCGAGGCCGACTGGCTGACCGAGCACATGACGACCACCGACGACCCCAAGTACTGGGTCCAGAACGCCATGCAGCTCGCCAGCGTCGTCCCCAGGGGCGTGCGCGAGGGCTACCATGCCGACGGCATGCCGGACGGATTCGGGTCGGGGTTCGCCCTGGAGGCGGCCCACCAGGCCACCCGCAACCGGCTTAGGGACGGCGCCCTCGAAGACAACGAGGACTACGAGGAGTGGTCGCGGATCCGGGAGATCGAGGGACAGCTGGAAACGCTGGACACGATGTTCTCCACCGACATGGTGGACGAGTTCATGCGTGAGCACCCGAACCCGACGGAGGCCGAGCGAGAGCGCATCGCCCGGTTCGTGGACGAGGCGGCCGCCGAGCAGAGGCGGTTGCAACAGGAGCTGGCCGAACTGAAGGCCGGGGACGGGCAGTGACCGGTGCCCGCACCGCGGGCCGCGGAACATGAGGGAGAAGAGGACGCCATGGCGAAAGTGGTCAAGGTCGACACCGACGCGCTGGAGGACATGCAGCGCGCCCTGCGGCGCATCTGCAACGACTTCGGAGGCGAGGACGTCAAGAGCCCCGAGGACCGGGCGGAGGGCATCGGCCCCCGTCGGCTGGCCGACGCCGCCAAGGACTTCGGCAAGGACTGCAAGAAGAACTACGAGCGCCAGGCCGAGGACCTGGGCGCCCTGCTCAACGCCCTGAACCCGGTCATCACCACGTTCTACGAGATGGACGAGGAGCTCGGCAAGAGCCTCAAGGGCGACGGCAAGGACGCCCCGCCGCCGCCTCCCCACCACCGCAACCAGCTCGCCTACTAGCGGTCCCGGCGGGCCGTCCCCGCCACCGATCACCACCAGGAGCAGCCGTGCCGTACGTCTTCGAGGAGGACGAGGCCGAGGTCGACATCGGGTTCGACATCGCCGTGCCCGAGGGCTGGACGCAGTACGACCTGACCGGCGACACCGTCGCCCGCATGCGCGAGCAGGCCGTGGCGCTGTACGGCAACCGGCCCGAGGAGCTCAACGCCCTCAACGACCTGCTCGCCGACATCGCCCGGGTCACCAAGGACGCGACCTCCGGCGGGCTGATCGCCGCCGCCGGGACCTTCGAGGAGTACGACGACGGGTTCTTCATGGCCACCGTCTGCGTCTTCTCGTTCCCCGCCGGGCACGGCGACCAGACCATCGACCCCATCAAGGTCATCGAGTACGTCTACCCCGACACCGCCACCGCCCGCGAGGGCGCCTGGCTGAAGAAGACCTCGGTGGACCTGCCCGAGTCGGGGTCACCGCTGTGCGGGCGCATCTACGGCGTCACCGACTACGAGATGGACGACGCACTGATCCGCTCCGTGGTCATGCACACGTCCTACACCCTCCCCGGGCTGGACCGGCGCATCATGGTCAGCTGCTCCAGCCCCAACGTCCTCCAGCTGGAGGAGGTCATGGACCTCTTCGACGCCATCAGCGGCACCGCCCGCTTCTGGTTCGAGGAAGAGGCGAAGGCCGAGCCCGACGACCCGCAGGCAAGCGACCGGCAGACAAGTCGGCAGACAGGAAAGTAGAGGACCCATGCCCGTCTACAACGTCGACAGCGACAAGACCGAGGAGACCTCCGGCTCCCTCATCAAGGAGTTCGAGGCGTTCACCGAGCGCCTGGAGGCCATCAAGCAGAAGGTCGACGGCCTCATCTCCGACGGCTACAGCACCCCCGCCGCCGAGAAGCACTTCCGGCCGTTCTTCGAGGAGTTCAACACCGGCTTCGAGGGTGTGAACAAGGGCCTGGAGGGCGTCGCCAAGTACATCAAGCAGGTCGGCACCACGTTCAGCGAGACCGACGACAAGCTCGGCGAGGGCCTCAAGGGCTAGTCCCCGGCCCTGCCCCCGGCCCCGCCACGCATCCCCCGTTCTCCCGTCTCCCCAAGAAGCGGAAGCAGTCCCACCGTGCGCCTCCTCCTCACCGTGACCCCGGCCACCGGTCCCGCAGCGGACGGCTCCGGTCCCGTCGCGACGTCGCCCCTGCGCCTGGACGTCCTGGTCGACGCCGACCCCGGCGCGACCGTGCGCCGGCTCGCCGAGACCGTCGACCCGATGGTGCGCACCCTGCCCCGCACCCCCGGCCGGGACGTCCCCCTCTACCTGGGCGACCGCCCCATCGACCCGGACCTGTCCCTGTCCGAGGCCGGGCTGCTCGACGGCTCCGTCGTGGGCGTCGGCGGACCGGCCCCGGTCACCGCCGAACCCCCCGGCACGGTCGAGGTCCGGGTCGTCTCCGGCCCCGACGCGGGCCGCATCGTCCGCCTGGACCCCGGCGACTACGTCGTCGGCGACGACGAGGCCGCGGTGCTGTCCGTGAACGCCGACGGCCACTGGGCGCGCGTCCGCGTCACCCCCGACGGCTCCGTCTCCTTCCTGGACGCCAGCGGCGGCGACGGCTGCACCCTGGAGGGCGAGCCCGTCGCCGAGGGCGACACCTGGCCGCAGGGAGAACAGCTCACCCTGGGCGGCACCCTCTTCGAGGCCTGGCCCAACCACCGCCCCGACGCCGCGGTCGTCCCCGCCGAGGACGGCACCGGCCTGGACTACAACCGGCCGCCCCGCCTGCACCCGGCGCCCTCCAAGACCTCGTTCAAGCTGCCCTCGCCGCCCGAGCCGCCGGACCGGCCGATCGTGCAGCTCATCATGATGATCCTGCTGCCCATCACCATGGCGGTCGGCAGCGCGCTCATCATGGGCCGCCCCCAGTACCTGCTCATCGGCCTGCTCGCCCCGGTCTCGGTGCTGTTCACCCAGATGCTCCAGCGGCGCACCACCAAGGCCCGCTACGACAAGCAGCTCACCGAGTACGAGGAGAAGAAGGAGCGGATCACCAAGGACGCCCGCGACGCCCTCCTCGTCGAACAGCGCCGCCTGCGCGACACCTGCCCCGACCCGGCCGCCGTCCTGCTGCTGGCCACCGGCCCCCGCGCCCGCCTGTGGGAGCGCCGCCAGACCGACGAGGACTTCACCCTCCTGCGCGTGGGCACCGGCAGCCTCCCCTCCAAGGTGGTCCTCAGCGACCCCACCAAGGACGACCACCGCCGCGACATCACCTGGGACATGACCGACGTGCCCGTCGGCGTCTCCGTCAAGGACAACGGCGTGGTCGGCGTCGCCGGGCGCGGCGAGGGCGGCCAGGCCCTCGAACGCTGGCTGGTCGCCCAGCTCGCCGCCCTGCACAGCCCCGCCGAGCTCCAGATCCACCTGCTGTCCATGGAGGGCGACCACGACCGCTGGAAGTGGACCCGCCACGTGCCCCACGTGCGCGGCGAGCACCCGCACCTGTCCCTGAACCGGGTCGGCATCGACGCCACCACCTGCGCCCGCCGCATCTCCGAGCTGCTGATGCTGCTGGAGGCCCGCAAGCAGGCCAGGCGCGACCTCGCCGACCAGCCCGCCGTCGTCATCGTGCTGGACGGCGCCCGCCGCATCCGCTCCCTGCCCGGCGTGGTGCAGCTGCTCCGCGAGGGCCCCGAGGTCGGCATCTACACCCTGTGCCTGGACGCCGAGGAGCGCCTGCTGCCCGAGGAGTGCCAGGCCGTCGTCACCATCACCCCGCACGGGATGCGGCTGCGCCGCACCTCCTTCGACAACGTCGAGGACGTCCGCCCCGACGTGCCCTCCGCCGCCTGGGCCGAACGCCTGGGCCGCGCCCTGGCGCCCCTGCGCGACAGCAGCGTGGGCGAGGCCGGCGGCTCCCTGCCGCGCGCCGCCCGCCTCCTGGAGGTCATCGGGCTCGAACCCCCCAGCGGGGAGACCATCTCCGCCCACTGGGCGGGCGGCGGCCGCAGCACCGTCGCCACCCTCGGCGTGGGCCTGGACGGCGCGTTCTCGGTGGACATCCGCCGCGACGGCCCGCACGCCCTCATCGCGGGCACCACCGGCTCCGGCAAGTCCGAACTCCTCCAGACCCTGGTGGCCTCGCTGGCCGCCGTCAACCGGCCCGAGTCGATGTCGTTCGTGCTCGTCGACTACAAGGGCGGCAGCGCGTTCAAGGACTGCGTGGACCTGCCGCACACCGTCGGCATGGTCACCGACCTGGACACCCACCTCGTCGGCCGCGCCCTGGTCTCCCTGGGCGCCGAACTGCACCGCCGCGAGCACATCCTCGCCAAGGCCGGGGCCAAGGACATCGAGGACTACCTCGAACTCCTGGACCGCGACCCGCGCATGCCGCAGATGCCGCGCCTGATGCTGGTCATCGACGAGTTCGCGTCCATGGCCCGCGAACTCCCCGACTTCGTCAAGGGCCTGGTGAACATCGCCCAGCGCGGCCGCTCCCTGGGCATCCACCTGGTGCTGGCCACCCAGCGCCCCGGCGGCGTGGTCACCAACGACATCCGCGCCAACACCAACCTGCGCATCGCCCTGCGGATGACCGACGAGAGCGAGAGCCGTGACGTCATCGACGCCCCCGACTCCGCGCACATCGGCATCGACACCCCCGGCCGCGCCCACGCCCGGCTCGGCCACGCCTCCCTGCTGCCGTTCCAGTCCGGCCGGGTGGGCGGGCGCCGGGTCGTGGCCTCCACCGACGCCGCCGACCCCGAGGTGCACCCCGTCAAGTGGTCCGACCTGGCCCAGCCCGCCCCGGTCTCCCGGCGCGGCGGCCAGGAGCAGACCGGCGACGTGGAGGTCACCGACCTCACCGTGCTGGTCGCCGCCGTCAAGGAGGCCGCCCAGCGGGTGGGCGCGCAGCGCCAGCCCAGCCCCTGGCTGCCCGCCCTGCCCACCGGCCTCACCCTCAACGAACTGCTCGGCGGCCGTCCCCCCGTCGCCGAACCCGGGGTGATGCGGGCGGCGCCCATCGGCCTGGTGGACGTGCCCGCCCGCCAGCGCCAGCACCCCTACACGTTCGACCCCGCCCGCACCGGGCACCTCCACGTCATGGGCTCCGGCCGCAGCGGCCGCTCCCAGGCGCTGCGCACCGTCGCCGCCTCCCTCGCCCTGGCCCACCACCCCGGCGACCTGCACATGTACGGGCTCGACTGCGGCAACGGCGCCCTGCTGCCGCTGGAGCGGTTCCCGCACTGCGGGGCCGTCGCCCAGCGCAACCAGGGGGAGCGGGTGGTGCGCCTGCTCGCGCAGCTGGAGGAGGAGCTGGACCGGCGCCAGAAGCTGCTGGCCGCCAACGGCTGCGCCGACCTGGAGGAACTGCGCGCCAAGCTCCCGGCAGGGCAGGCCCCCGCCCACCTGGTGCTGTTCATCGACCGCATCGACGTGTTCGAGCAGACCTTCGGCGAGTACAACTACGGCGCCCTGGTCGAGGGCGTCACCACCCTCATGCGCGACGGCGCCGGGGTCGGCATGCACGTGGTCGCCAGCGGCGACCGGGTCCTCACCCGCACCAAGTACTCCTCCACCACCGAGGAACTGCTGGTCCTGCGCTGCAACGACCCCGGCGACTACAGCACCGCTGGGCTCAACGCCCGCTCCCTGCCCGAGGAAATCCCCGACGGCCGGGCCTTCCGCGCCGGGGACGCCCTGGAGGTGCAGATCGCCCTGCTCAACCGCAACCCGCAGGGCGGGGCGCAGGCCGAGGAGCTGGGCCGCATCGCCGACTTCGTGCGGCGGCGCGCCGAGCAGGCCCCGGCCGCCGGGCCGCGACCGTTCCGCGTGGACGTGCTGCCCGACACCCTCACCTACGACGACATGGCCCGCTACCGGCGCACCGCCGCCAAACCGCTGGAGGTGCTGGTGGGCGTGGGCGGCAACGAGCTGTCGGCGGTCACCGCCGACCTGGCGAGCGTGCCCACGTTCCTCATCGCCGGGCCGCCGCGCTCGGGCCGCTCCAGCATGCTGGCCATGATGGCGCGCTCCCTGCTGGAGGCCGGGACCGAACTGCTGCTGGTCACCCCGCGCGGCTCCCGGCTCACCGACCTGCGCGCCCACCCCGGGGTGCGGGCGGTCATCGACGCCGCCGAGCCGCGGCTGTCGCAGCTGCACGAGGCGCTCGGGAAGTTCGAGGGGGAGACCGCGGCGATCCTCATCGACGACGCCGAACTGCTGCTCCAGAGCGACCTCGGCAAGGAGTTCACCCGCATCGCCCGCGGCATGGTCGGCCCCGGCTGGGGCATCGTCGCCGCGGGCACCAACGACGCCCTCCAGGGCGGGTTCAACGGGTGGCACGTGCACCTCAAGCGCAACCGCATCGGCGCGCTGCTGTCCCCGCAGGCCCAGTCCGACGCCGAGGTGCTCGGGCTGCGGCTGCCCAAGGGGGTGGCCGGGCCGCGCATCGTGCCCGGTATCGCCCACCTCCACCTGGGGGACGGCCAGGTCCGGCAGGTGCGCGTGCCGCTGCCGTGACCGGGTGTGGCCGCCCTGCGCCCGCCCCGGCGGTAGGGGCGGGCGGCCGGTGACCGTTAGGATCCGAACATCCCCATTTGCGCACTCCCTCCTCCCCTGCCCCGCGGGAGGGCCGCCCTCCCGCCCTTCCCAGAGACGAGACCTGTGAGTCGACGGCCGTGAGCACCCAACCGAACGCAGTCACCCTGCCCGCAACCGCGACCGACCTGACCTCCACCGACCCCGCCCGGATCGGCCCCTACCGGCCGCTCAAGCGGCTGGGCGCCGGCGGCATGGGGGTCGTCTACGCGGCCCACGACGCCGCCGGTGAGCTGGTCGCGGTCAAGCTCATCCACCCCGAGTACTCCGCCGACGCCGAGTTCCGCGCCCGGTTCGCCCGCGAGGTCGAACTGCTGCGCCGGGTCGGCGGCGCCTGCGCCGTCCCGCTGCTGGCCGCCGACACCGAGGCCGAACGGCCCTGGCTGGTCACCCCGCTGGTGCGGGGCATGACCCTGAGCGCCTACATGCGCAAGCACGGCCCCCTGCCGCAACGGCTGCTCATGGGCCTGGCCGCGGGCGTGGCCGAGGCCCTGGTGCAGATCCACGCCGTGGGCATCGCCCACCGCGACCTCAAGCCCGCCAACATCGTGCTGTCCCCGGAGGGGCCGCGCGTGCTGGACTTCGGCGTCGCCCGCGCCATCGACCAGACGGCGCTCACCCGCACCGGGTCCGTCATGGGCTCGCCCGGGTGGATCAGCCCGGACCACTACCGGGGGCGGCCCGCCAGCACCGCCGACGACATCTTCGCCTGGGGCGCCCTGGTGGCCTACGCGGCCACCGGGCGGCCGCCCTTCGGCACCGGCGACCCGGCGGCCGTGGCGCACCGGGTCATCAGCGGCGAGCCCGACATGGACGGGTTCACCGGGCCGCTGGCCGACCTGGCCCGCCGCGCCCTGGCCAAGGAGGCCGAACAGCGGCCCGACGCCATGCAGCTGGTGGACGGCGTGATCGCCGTCAACGCGCCGGGGCGGGCGTACGCGCCCATGCAGTCGCCGGAGATGGCGGGCGGCGCCATGGCGGCCGTGGTGGACGACAGCTGGCGGGACGTGCAGGCCGCGCCGGAGCGCGCGTTCGAGGTCGCCCCGCCCAAGGGGGAGGGGCGCGCCAGGCGCGTGCTCACCCTGGTCGGCGCGGGGGTCGGTGCGCTGGTGCTGCTCGCGGGGGTCGCCTTCGGCGGGGTCGCCGTGGCGCGCAACTGGGACGCGCTGCCGGTCGCGGCCTGGTTCTCCACCGACGATGGCGGCGACGGGGACGGTGCCGCCGAGGAGGAGGCCGGAACGGGCGACGACCGCCGACCGGGACCGGTGGGCGTGGAGCCGCAGGCGAGCGAATCGCCCTCGGAGGACCCGTCCGACGACCCGTCCGAGGAGGACGGCGAGGAGGACGCGGAAGAGGCCTCTGAGGACGACGACACCGACGGTGGCGGCGGGGGTGAGGGCGGTGGCACGACCGCCACGTCCTCCGGGCTGGTCGGCGCGGGCGTGAGCGCCTCGGGGGCGCGGCCCTCGGGCGACCACGTCATCGCGTTCAAGCCCGACGGCGGCGCGGGCGTGTACGCCAAGCTCGACGGCGCCACGGTGGTGTGCGCCTGGAGCTTCTGCCAGAGCCAGGGCGGTGCCGTGGGCAACGGCAGCGCGGGGTCGGTGTCCTCCAGCCCGTCCGCGCTCACGGGGTACGCGAACCAGGGCAGTCGGACCGTGAAGGCCGAGGTCACCTACACGACGGCGGCCGACGGCACCGTCACCATCACCAGGCTGGTCGAGCAGCACCGCACCAGCGGCACCGGGACCCCGCCGTGGTGACGGCGCGGGCGAACGAGCGCGAGCGAGGAACGATGAAGAAGATCACCGGCCGCGTCGCGGCCGCGCTGGGGCTGGCCCTGGTCGTCACCATCGCCAACCCGGCCCCTGTTGGCGCTGTCGCCTACGGCGGCCAGTGCGGCGGGGGGTACGGCAAGGTCAACGAGGCGGCGATCCCTGGGGGGACGGTGTTCTTGACCTACAACAACTCCAACGGCAAGAACTGTGTGGTGGTCGTTCGCTCCAACCCGGGGGCGCGCATCTCGATGGACGCGGCCTTGAAGCAGAGCGGTGGGACCTCCTGGCAGACCGATCCGGGGGACTGGACCGAGTACGCGGGGCCGGTGTACCTGTCGGCGGCGGGGCAGTGCGTGGACTGGGGCGGCAAGATCGGCAACGACTGGGTCATCCGGAACGGCACCAACTGCGGCTGATATTCGAGGAGGGCTCCCCGGCGTGCGGCGGCCGGGGAGCCCTTCCGTGTCCTAGAGCGTGAAGGTGGCCCAGGTGTGGGTTCCCAGGTCACCGAAGGGGCAGAGGGGGGAGTATCCCCAGGCTGTGGACAACTTTTCGACGAGGAGGAGTCCGCGCTGTCCCTCGGCCTGGTCCCACTCCTCCGAAGTCCGCGCCTTGGGGATCTCCGGAACGCTGCCGCCCAGCCCGTCGTCGGTGAACCCCAAGGTCACGGCCTTGCCGTCCGCCGACCACAGCGTCCGCACCACCCGGCCGTCGCTCTGCCCCGACGCCGTGTACTTGACACAGTTCGCGAACAGCTCGCTCCCGCACAGGATCAGTGTGTCCGCCAGGTCCTCACCGAATCCGGCGAGGTCGGCCCGCAGCTCCCTACGGACCCGGGAGAGCAGTGCCAGCTCACCGGAGTAGACACGGTGTTCCCACAGGCGTGCCGGGGTCATGCGCCCGCCCCCGTGGCCTGCTTGCGTTCCTGTTGGGCGATCCACTGCCGGGTGACCTGTGCCAGGTCCTCGAACGTGACCGGTGACGCGAGCAGATCACCTTCGGGAACGCGGGGCTTGGGGATCCTTGGGGTGGCCCACTGTTCCAGGCGGGCGGTGGCGGCGGCCTGGATGCGGGCCTGTTCGTGCGCGGTGTAGTAGGGCCGAACGAGTGGGATGTCGTCGGCCGGGAACGTCTCGCGCGGCTCGGCCAGACGGGGAACGGCCGGGGGAAGCGGCCTGGTGGCGGGCTTGGGGTCGGCGTAGCGGCGCACGCGGGTGGAGCGGCGGCGGGCGTGGCGGCCGCGGGGAGAGGAGAACAGCGCTCGCAGGAGCCCGAGGGCAGCCCTGAAGAGCGCGGCACTAAACTGGCTCACGCTGGCAATCCTTGTGTCTAAGGGTCTGAATTGCTGGCCACGACCCCGGGCGCTCTCTAAGCGTCGCGGGGTCACGAGTTTTTCAGTTGTGGGGCCAGAATAGGGCACGGCGGGGGCTGTGCGCACATTTTTCGGACGGATTTCCGGAAGAGGTGTATGCTTACCCGTATCCCCAGGTCACGCCGCTGTCTCGGCTTTTCCGTGAACCCTTTTTCTTGGCATAAGAACCATAAGTCCGATTCGCCGGTTCTCATGTAATAAATGGAAGATTCGGAGTCGATCCGGAACTTTCGGGCGGGTCGTGAGGTCTCACGGGCATGCACTCGACTTCCCCCAAGCCCATGGGCTGCGTCGGCCGGGTCTTCGTCTGGACGATGATCCCGCTGCTCATGCTGTTCACCGCCGCCATCGGACTGTCCCTGGTCGCCGAGGGTTTCGGCGCCCGCGACACACTGGCCGCCGGCCCGGCGGGCACGTTCACTCCGCTGGAACAGAAGTGCGGGCACAGGAGCGGGTGTGCCCTGAGAGGGACGTTCGTCAGTGACGACGGCGCGGTCACCGCTCAGGGGGTGGACCTGAGGGACGCGGTGGAGATCGGCAGGGGAGATCCCCTCCCGGGGCCCATCGCGGGGGTACGCCTGGACACCGACGCGAGTCGGCCGACCGCCTACACGGCTGACTACTCCTGGGCGGGGGCCGTGGTGAAGGGTGCGGCGTTCGCCGTCATGGGAGTGGTGCTCGCGACCGGCCTGGCGGTCGGAACGGTGATCCACCAATCCAGGGCCCGCGCTGCGGTCGACCGAGGCCAGCACCCGACCCGGTGAAGCAGACGGTCAAGGCCCCGGAATCCTTTCCCGGGGCCCTGCGTAGGTATGGCTACTTCGCGGCCGCCAAGGTCGCGGCCCACTCGGAGGGGCAGAAGGAGAGGTGCCCGGCCTCCCGGTTCTTCGTGTCCCGGACGTCCGTGCCGGAAGCCCTTTCCCGCACCTCCACACAGTTCGGAGAATCACCGCTGTAACTCGACTTGTGCCAGTCAGCCGGGTAGGCCATCGCCGCTCCAAAGTGAGGGTTCATCGGACCGCTTGCAGCATCCCCGCCAAGGCCGACCCTCATGCATGACGAAGGCCCCGGGATCGTTTCCCGGGGCCTCGCACTGATGTGGCTACTTCTCGATGGCCAGGGCCGCGACCCACTCGGAAGAGGAGAAGGAGAGGTGCCCCGCCTCGCGGTTCTTCGTGTCCCGCAAGTCCACCGTTCCGGGCTGCCGACGGCACTCAACACAGTCGCCGGTGTTCGGGGAGTAAGACGACTTGTACCAATCCGACGTCATGCGAGACCTTCCAGCACTGTTAGAGATTGTTCCGCGGGGAGCGCGGAGCGGAACGCGGTCGCCACCATCGACAGCAGTCGCCGGTGCGTCGATCGCTCTGCTAGCACGTTACCGGACGCGTAGTCGCAGCTGATCACCTGTTCCTCAGAGGGAAGGTGGAACACCTGGACCGGCGCACCCGGCACCAGAAGAGCTGACGGCGCCAGATGTACGGACACTCGCCCCGAATCGATCCAGCGAAGCAGGTGTGAGGCCTGATCCTTTCGCATCTCCACGGGGAGGGCTTCCAGCGCGAACAGCGGAAACGCCGCAGCCACAGAGAGTTTAGGGAGCTGTTCCAGCTTCTGGCAACGAAAGTCAACGAGACGGGTTATCTCCTCTTCCGTCCCCCAGGGACGGGCAGAGCGGAACAAGGACGATGCGTAAGCCCGCGACTGGAGATATCCCGGCACATGGGCAGGCGATACGACCTCCACCGCACGGGCCTCGGGCTCCACGGCGGAGAGGGAGCGCGACCACGGCGGGTAGACGATGCCGTCCTTCGCCTCCTGGTACCTGGCCAGCAGGGTGCCGTCGCATCCCAGGAGGCGGTCCAAGACCTCGGCGTTCTCTCGCTTGGGCAGCGAGCCCGAGTTTTCCCACCTATTCAGGGATGAAAGCGACAAATTAGCTGATCTCGCGAGCTGGGTCTGCGTCAATCCCGCCGCTTCCCGAGCAGCGGTCAAGGCCTCTGCGAATATGCCGGGGGTCATACAGGAAAGATACCGGCAGCGCTCCCGGGAGCACCTGGGATTCTCGGAATTCTCTATGAGAGCAAGCCGGGAGAGGCGACCCTGGACCCATGAGCGGAACCCACAGGCCCGTCACCGGGCATCCGGCCGCGGACGCCGAAACGGCGGTGCTGGCGCTGCACTCCGCCCTCCGTCGCCGAGGAGTGGCGGCTGCGGACGGCGACCTCCCCTTCTCCGTCCGCGCCGAGCACGCGGGGAGACGGCTCACGGTCCACCTACTGGACCACCAGTGGCGGCGGCCGATGCCGGGTCGGCCCGGCACCACCGTTCCGCTCGCCCGCCAAGGCGCCGAGGACCACCTCGCCCGCCAGCTCGTCTCCGAACTCCTGGGGCGGCTATGAGCACCAACGAATCGCTCACCTGGGTCGAATTCGCTCGCCTCACCCAGCCCCGCACACCCCAGATTCCCCGGCCCCGCCCGCCGGAACCGCCCCCGCTGCCCCGTCGCACCCGCACATTCGTACACCCCGAAAGGAAAGCCGCAATGCCCGCCCACCCCGACATCTCGACCACCCGCTGCGGCCGACCCACCACCCGGCCCCAGCGCGAGAAGTCCGACGAGCTCTTCGACCGGGTGTCCTCCCTCCTCCGCGACGCCGCCGACCCGGACACCGACCCGGCCGCCCTGGTCCGCGAGGCCGACCGCGCCTTCAACACCCTCCACAACCACCTCAGCCGCGGCGGCGCCCTGCCCCAACCCTGGCGCACCGCCCGCCACTGACCCGCCCACCCCGCGCCCGGTTCCGGCAACCGGGGTGGCGGTTGGGGACACGGTGGGTAAGGATGGTGGAAGGGTTTCCTCTACCCCAGACGAAGGGACGTGTACACCGAACCCGCTTCACCCCTGAAAACCTCGTGTTGCGTGCACGGTGTTTATGCTGGTCGGGGGCTCAAGAAGGAAAAAGTGTCCCGGGTCACGGACTGGAGTGCGCTCGGAAGAGTGGTCGCGTGCAGAGCGGGTATATCGTCGCAGGTCGCGACCCCTGAAAACGGGGAAGGGTTCCGCAGACCTATAAAGCCCGTAGGGCATGGAAACGCTAGCGCAAGAAGTGCAATCACTACCGCTACCGTATAGGCGGCTGCCGTTCCGCAGACCTATAAAGCCCGTAGGGCATGGAAACGAGACGAGGCCGGGGTCGTGCGGAGGTCGGGGACTTCCTCACGTTCCGCAGACCTATAAAGCCCGTAGGGCATGGAAACTCCACGAGGACCTCTCCATCGTAGGTCATCTCGAAGGTTCCGCAGGCCTATAAAGCCCGTAGGGAATGCCTGGGGCGCCCTCGCCAGGTGGCGAAGTTATCCACAGA